>USBM01000048.1 GCA_900552885.1 uncultured Clostridium sp.
CTATGATATCTTTATTTTAAAACTCATGGTACCAATCTTTAAGAAAAAGAAAGGACGTTATCTGTATTAGTTCCTTATTATATTGCTATGCCCGGATCGCCCAGCGTAATTTTGTGGAACGGGCTCTTGGATTCCGGTTACATTCTTCCGCAGAAGGACGTGTTACCTCCTCTGAAATATCAGAGTAGATTCCCTGTTTCTTTCCCTGTTTCAGTGCTTTCTTCACCAGACGGTCTTCTCCCGAATGGAACGTAAGAATTGCTACTCTGGCTCCCGGGGCCAACACCTCCGGCAGACTATCCAGAAAACTGTATAACACTTCAAACTCACTGTTTACATCAATCCGAAGTGCCTGAAAACATCTCTGGCAGGATTTCTTCACTGCCTCTTTTCGGTCTTTGACCGGAACAAATACCAATGACTCCTCAATCACATCCTTAAAATCAATGGTTGTATGAATCGGTCGTTTCTTTCTCTTCCATTCCGTAACCTTAGCCGCAATCTCCGTTGCATATGGTTCATCCGAATTCTCCTGCAACATTCCGATCAGTTCTTCCTCTGTTACTTCGTTGAGTCTCTCATATGCCGGTGTTCCCTGTTCCGGGTTCAGCCTCAGATCCAACGGGCCTTCTGCCTTATAAGTAAATCCCCGTTCCGGGTTATCAATCTGCATGGAAGATACCCCAAGATCAGCCAATACAAAGTCAAACTTACCAACCTCTTCCGATAACTGTGCAATATTTGCAAAGTTCATCTGACGAATGGTAAGGATCTCTTCCCCATACCCTTTCTCTTCTAACCGCTGCTTCGTCTTCTTACTCTCAATCGGATCTACATCCAATGCATAGATATGTCCCTTTCCCTGCAGACACTCTAACATTGCTTTTGTATGTCCCCCATAGCCTAATGTTGCATCCAATCCCAGCTCTCCCGGCTGAATCTTCAACACATCAAGAATCTCTTTCACCATAATGGATATATGCATTCCCGCCGGGGTACTTCCTTTACGGATTACCTTCTCAACCGTATCCTGATACTTTTCCGGATTCTGTTCCTTGTACTTCTCTGCAAACGTCTTTGGATGTGTTCCACTATATCGTTTCCGGCGCTTATGCACCTGTTCTTTTTCTTCCATCCTATTCTCCTCTATCCTTTATTCCCTATCCGCATTGATCGTCTTGAAAAAAAAGAAGACAATACATACCATGTTCTAAAGAACTTTCTTACATACCTCTTTCAAACAACAATGCTCACAATCCGGTGTTGTTCTTGCTGTACATACTGCCCGCCCATGATACACCAGACGATGGCAGAAATCACTGCCTTCTTCCGGCGGGATTAACTTCCACAGTGCCATCTCCACCTTTTTCGGCTCTTTGATGCCATCCACTAATCCCATACGATTCACCAACCGGATACAATGCGTATCCGTCACAATTGCAGGTTTGCCAAATACATCTCCCATGATCAGATTTGCACTCTTCCGCCCTACTCCCGGAAGAGACAACAATGCGTCAAAGTCTTCCGGCACTTTGCAATCATACTCATCTCTTAACATCTTCATGCAGGCGCTGATATCCTTTGCCTTACTCTTGCCTAATCCACATGGTTTGACAATTGCCTCGATGTCCTCCACCGGTGCGTCTGCCAATGCCTGTACCGATGGATACTTGGCAAAGAGTCCCTCTACTACAACATTTACTCTGGCATCTGTACACTGTGCTGCTAACCGTACACTTACCAACAACTTCCATGCATCGTCATATTCCAATGTACAACCGGCATCCGGATATTCCTTTTTCAACAGTTCAATGATATCCAATGCCCGTTGTTTCTTTGTATATCTTTTCTTTGGTTCTGCCATAGTTTATTCCTCTGTTCTGGTCTGATAATTGTGCATTAATGGCCCTCTTCCCTGTCCGAGATCAAGCCCTGCTGCAATCGCACCGGCTACATATTCCTTCGCCTTACGTACACTCTCTTCCATTGCATATCCTTTTGCTAAAAAAGTAGCGATTGCAGAAGATAACGTACAGCCTGTTCCATGCGTATTCTTGTTATCATATCTTTTACCGGAGATCCAGATAGGATTACCATTCATATAGAGAAGATCGTCTGCTGTCTCCGTGAGATGACCGCCCTTGATCAGAATTGCCCCGTTACAATATTCCGCAATCTGCTCTGCGGCCTGTTCCATATCCTCTCTGTTCCGAATGGAAATGCCACTTAGCACCTCTGCTTCACTTAAGTTCGGTGTAATGATATCTGCCCTTGGAATCAGTTTTTCTTTCAGCGTTCTGACAGTGCGGTTCTCCATCAGATTACTTCCACTTGTTGCAACCATAACCGGATCGACTACCACATTATCTGCCCGGTATTCATCTAACTTCTCACAGATTGCCTCCATAATATCCGGTGTTGCGATCATACCAAGTTTGACTGCCTCCGGACGGATGTCCTGAAATACCGAATCCATCTGTGTCTTTACCATCTGTACGGAAACTGCTTCTACACTCTGTACCCCGGTTGTATTCTGTGCCGTTAATGCCGTAATCGCTGTCATTCCATATTCCCCAAGGGATGTGATCGTCTTAAGATCTGCCTGAATTCCGGCACCACCACTCGAATCCGAACCGGCTATACTTAATATTGTATGCATATATTATACTCCTTATCTATATTCCTCAGGATGCTTGCAAATCTGCCATATCACTCAACTGTATCACTAAACCGTCACCATTATCCCAGCTCTGATACCAGTTCATCCGCTGTCATCCGAAGCTCCTTCGCTGCCTGCCGAATATCCGGTGCTGCAAAGATAGCAGATACAACAGCTACACCATCTACTTTTGTGCCTTTTAATTGTAGCATATTATCTTTCTGAATACCACCAATGGCAACAACCGGTATCGACACAGCCTCACATATTTCTTTTAATGTAGCCTTCGATACTGACTCTGCATCCAATTTGGTTGATGTCGTAAACACAGAACCTACTCCCAGATAGTCCGCACCATTCCTCTCTGCCTCGATTGCCTCAGCCACACTATGTGCCGATACTCCGATAATCTTATCCGGGCCCAATACCCTGCGTGCTTCTACTAATGCAAGATCGCTCTGTCCGATATGAACCCCGTCTGCGTCAATCTCTTTCGCAAGCTCCACATCATCATCCACAACATAAGGAATGTGATATGCATCTGTTACTGCCTTCACTTCGGTTGCTAATTTCACAAATTCCGGATATACCAGATTCTTCTCCCGGATCTGCAAAAATGTTGCACCGCCTTCTAACGCTTCCTTCACGACCTCCGGCAGTGTCCGGTTCCCTAACCACATGGAGTCCGTTACCGCATATAGACACATGGACTTCTTAATCTCTTCTTTACTAAATGGTTTCATGTAACTTCCTTCTTTCTATAAGAAATCTTATGCCGGATTCCATCAATGTATTTCGATCGATCCGGCATGACTATATTAAAGTTTGCAAAATACTTCGTGTTTTGTAAACGCTTTTTTATATTTCTTCTACTTTTGCACCCTTTACTAAAGTATCTCCATCTAAATTGCTCATTGCATCGATCAGATACATCCGAAGACTGGAAGTACCTCTTCCCTCTGCCTTCACCTTGGCTCCGGCAATCTCTCCACAAAGACCTTCTGCTACAATGGCAGCCACAACTGCATTCGTCTGATTCTCCATATTGGCTGCTACATATCCCGCAATCACACCGTCTAACATACAGCCGGTTCCGGTAATCTTTGACATCTCTGCTACACCATTTTTTACCGCATAAGCATGCTCCGCATCTGCAATCACATCAATCGCCCCGGTCATGGCAATAATTGCTCCGGTCGTCTTACTTAATTGTCTTGCAAACTCTGCCGTTTCCTTCAGATTATCCTCTGTAACGGTATCCGCTACATCTGCATCGACGCCTTTCGTTGATCCACTCCCGGAATATACAGTCTTAATCTCTGAAATATTGCCACGGATCACAGTGAACTTCAATTCCTCTAACAGTCGAAATGTTGTCTCCGTCCGAAACTTCGATGCACCTGCCCCAACCGGATCAAGAATAACCGGATGACCTAATGCATTTGCCCTCTTACCTGCAAGGATCATAGATTCAATCGATCTTTCATTCAGCGTTCCTATGTTGATCACTAATGCGTTACAGATTGTCGTAATATCCTCAACGTCCCTTTTATCATCGCTCATGATCGGTGAGCCGCCACATGCTAACATCATGTTGGCAACATCATTTACCGTTACATAGTTTGTGATGAAATGAACGAGTGGGGTGCGACTGCGCACATTTTCTAAAATAGTTTTCATATATATTCCTTTCTGCTCAAGCCGTCCATCTCGCCTATCGGCTCGATGATCGGGCTGCGCCCTATACCCCAAGATGCATCTGGCTACTTATGCAAGCAAGCTTGCCGTAGCCCATGCATCTTAGGGTGCACGGCTTGAGCCTAGTCCATGATGTCGACATCTTCGCCACGAAGAATTTTATTGATATTTCTTACGGCACACATCTTACCACACATTGTACAGGTATCTTCTTTCTCTGGCTTGGATTCTGCACGATATCTTCTTGCCTTATCACCGTCCATCGCAAGTTCAAACTGCTTCTCCCAGTCAAGCTCCCGACGAGCCTCACCCATCTGGTAATCCCAGTCCTTTGCCCCCGGTACTCCTTTGGCAATATCTGCTGCATGAGCCGCGATCTTAGAGGCAATAATTCCTTCCTTTACATCCTCAACGGTCGGAAGACGTAAATGCTCTGCCGGCGTTACATAGCACAGGAAAGATGCTCCATAAGTCGCTGCAATCGCACCGCCAATGGCTGCTGTAATATGATCATAACCCGGTGCTACGTCCGTCACTAACGGTCCTAACACATAAAATGGTGCTCCCTTACAGATCGTCTGTTCAATCTCCATGTTCGAGCGGATCTGATTCAGTGGCATATGTCCCGGTCCCTCGATCATAACCTGTACATTCTTATCCCATGCACGCTGTGTCAGTTCTCCTAACGTTACCAATTCCTCAATCTGTGAAATATCACCGGCATCCTCAATACATCCCGGGCGACAGGCATCTCCTAAACTGATCGTAACATCATACTGATTACAGATATCTAAAATCTCATCATAATACTCATAAAATGGATTCTCATTTCCCGTAAGCTCCATCCATGCAAAGATGATCGAACCACCACGTGATACGATATTCATGTGACGCTTTGTATTCTTGAAACGCTGTGCCGTTGCCTTATTGATACCACAATGAATGGTCATGAAATCAACACCGTCTTCTGCATGCATTCTTACCACGTCAATCCACTCTCTTGATGTGATGGACTTCAACGCCTTGTTATAATAGACAACTGCATCATAGATTGGCACCGTACCGATAATCGCACTGCATTCGGATGTTAATTTGGTACGGAACTTTCTCGTATCACCAAATGAGCTTAAGTCCATGATTGACTCAGCTCCAAGATTCACAGCCTCCTGTACCTTTTCCATCTCAACATCCATGTCTAAGCAATCCTTAGATGTACCTAAGTTAACATTGATCTTTGTCTTCAACTTCGTTCCGATTCCGTATGGTTTCAGACATGTATGGTTCTTGTTCGCCGGAACGGCTACCTGCCCTTTGGCAACCAGATCACGGATCGTCTCTGCCGACATATTCTCATAATCTGCTACCTGTTTCATTGCTTCCGTAATAATGCCCTTTCTTGCAGCATCCATCTGTGTTGTGTATTCCATTCTTTTCATCCTTCCTTTCTGTAGTTCAAGTCACTTACAACTCTTGTATGCCCGATTCGGATTGCATAACAAACAGGCTCTCTGCTTGCTTTTGCAGAGAGCCTGTGCTTATTCTTATATCGTCTTATTCCTACATCTCGAATCCCTACGTTAGCATTACCTAAATCAGGTTGCGGGTCGAAGTTGATGACTTCCTCTCAGCCTGCTATACAAGCTCCCCGTTCTTATTCAGTTCCTGTCTAGTGTAACATACCCGCTGACTATTGACAAGAAAAAACACCGGTTATCCTTCATTTTCCGGTATCTCAACAACCGGTCCACCGGTAATCGACCGCATGATCAGAAGGGTTCCCAACAACAGGGTAATACCTGCCACAAATGGTATAATCGGACTCTGTACAAATCCCGCAATAATATACGTCACAAATGACACCGCTGCTACAGTAATCGCATATGGCAACTGCGTCGATACATGATTCAGATGATTACACTGTGCTCCCGCCGATGCCATGATCGTAGTGTCTGAGATTGGTGAACAGTGATCCCCACAAACAGCACCTGCCATACAGGCTGACATAGCAATAATCATCATGGTTGGATTCTTATCTTCAAAAGTATGCACCACAATCGGGATCAGAATACCAAAAGTTCCCCATGAAGTTCCGGTTGCAAATGCAAGGAAACAGGCAATCAGAAAAATGATCGCCGGTAACAGACTTAACAGATTGCCCGATACCCCATTCACAACAGAAGCCACATATTCTTTGGCTCCAAGGCTGTCTGTCATTGCTTTCAACGTCCATGCAAAGGTAAGAATTAAGATCGGTGGAACCATCGCCTTAAATCCTTCCGGTACACATTCCATCGACTGCTTGAACTTCAATACGTTACGCAACTTATAATATGCAATTGTAATGATCAGAGCAATAAAGCTTCCATACATCAGACCAACTGACGCTACACTGTTAGAAAATGCCTCAATAACACCTGTTCCACTGAAGAATCCACCTGTATAGAGCATTCCGGTAATACAGCATATAATGAGTGCAATGATCGGAATCACAAGATCGATCACCTTTCCCTTACCGTCATCCGTTGCATTCTCCGCATCCGTATATGGCCGGTCAGGCGTGGTAAAGATATCTCCATGTGTCGCATTGATCTCATGCGTTCTCATCTGTCCAAAATCTACCTTCATAAGTACCATTGCAAACATTGCAACAATAGTAAATAATGCATAATAATTATATGGAATCGCTTTGAGGAACAACTGAAATCCATCCTCACCCTCTACGAATCCGGTAACCGCTGCTGCCCAGGATGAGATTGGTGCAATAATACAGATTGGTGCGGCTGTCGCATCAATCAGATATGCTAACTTCGCACGGGATACTTCATGCTTATCCGTAACCGGACGCATAACACTTCCAACCGTCAGGCAGTTAAAGTAATCGTCCACAAAGATTAAGATACCAAGAAAGATAGTTGCAAGCTGTGCTCCCACTCTCGTCTTAATATGACTTGATGCCCAGCGTCCAAATGCTGCCGATCCCCCTGCCATATTCATCATACATACCATAATTCCCAATACAACCAGAAATACCAAAATGCCGACATTATCCGGATCGGACAATACACCGACAATTCCGTCCTGAAAGACATGTTCCATTGTTAATTCCAGACCGAAATTTGAATAAAATAATCCTCCAATAACAATACCAACAAATAATGAGCTATATACCTCCTTCGTGATCAGTGCTAATCCAATCGCAACAATCGGAGGCACCAATGCCCAGAATGTGGCATACATCTGTGATACATACTCCATAAGATTCTCCCTTCTCTTTCGTATGACAGTTTCTTTCCAAACCGTCCATTTTCTCATAAATGCTATTGTACCATATATATTCTCATATGAAAACAACAAATCCTATCTCTGTCAGAATCATCATAGCAATTGCCATTACTAAGTCCCTGCAGTCATATATCAAGCAAAAAAAGACTGCCCAACCGGTTCATTTCCTTTCTGAAAACCAAATCAGCAAACAGTCTTCTTATACTCCATATTATTACATATATTCAGGATTGTTCTTAAGTGATCGACACCAATCTCTATACTACAGTTACTTTCTATGCCTCATGTGGAAAGATAACCGTAAGCAGCATCTTAAAATCTTCCTTTGCATACACAGCATGCGGGATCGTAGCCGGCATAACGATTGCTTCTCCGGCATGGCAGATATGCTCTACCCCATCGACTGTAAACATACCTGTTCCCTCTAGTACATATACCATTGCGTCACCAAAGGAATCATGTGTTCCAATCTCTTCACCTTTTGAGAACGCAAACAACGTAACACTGACTGCATCATTTTGTGCTAATGTCTTACTAATCACCTGACCCGGCTGTACCTCTAATTCCTTTGCCAGATTCACAACCTTCTCGTGTTCAATATTCTTAATAAACGCCATTCTGTATTCTCCTCTCTTATCCCATTCGATCCCTCGAATGCAACATAACATACAATGAATCCGAACTATTGTCTATACGATAACATAAGACGAACATCGATTCTATTGTTATAACCGGATTTTCAAAATTTATTCTTCTGAATCACCGGCATCCTCTGAATCATCATACATTGCCTCCTGCTGTGCATTGTAATCTTCTTCTGACATCTCTGTAAACTTCGCATGATCATATAAGAAGTCAGTTACTTTCTCATATGTGATCTGATATCCAACCTCATCATCGCTGTAATCCTTCAAAAATTCATCAGCACTGTCATAGCCATAATCTTCATAATTGTCTTTTGCGAACTGTTGAATCTCCTTCTTTGAACAGGTAATCTTCTCTGCCTGTGCAATCGCACCAATGATCAATTCAGAATTCACATTTGTCTCAATATCCTGTTTCTTCGTCTCGTCATCTAAACCAAGCATCTCCTCGAATTCATCCAACTCCATTCCATACATCGCTGCCGAATACTCATTGTCATTGTTATAGTCCTCTTCACACTGTTTATATAATTCGTCCGGATATCCGTTAAATTCTGAATTATCCAGCAGATACTGCATGATTTCCTGAATGGCTGCATCCTTGTATTCCTGTTCCTTGTTCTGCATCAATTCTTCTTTCTTAGCTGCTTCATAATCCGCAGTACTCTTATAATCTGTATTCTCTTTGACAAAATCATCATTGTACTCCGGAGTATTCTCTACGCTGATCTCATTTAATGTAACATCTACCGTTACTTTCTTTCCGGTATCCGCATCGTCATATGCATAATCTTCCGTAATTGTAGCATCTACCTGCTTACTGTCTCCGGTATTCATTCCGATCAAGGCTTCTTCTACTTCCGGGAAAATATACCCCTCACCGATCACAATATCTTCATCCTCGCCAGAATAGTTGTCATTCTCCGTTCCATCCATAGTTGCTGTATAGGTGACATTGGCATAGTCCCCATCCTGTGCAGCACGGTCTGTAATCTCATCATAAGTAACATACTCATACAGATCCTCACTAATTGCTTCCTGTATTTCTTCATCCGATACATCATATATGACTTTCGTTGCTTCTACATTCTCGTAATCACATACCTTAACATACTTTGAATACGTAATGTCCATCAGATATGGATTCCTATTGCCACATCCGGTCAATCCCGTCATCATCATAACTCCAACTAATCCTAACGCTATCTTTCTATTCATTGTAATCTCCTTTTATTTTCTCTTATGGGAGGTTATATCCCGCTGCCTGATACAATTCATACCATTCTTTCCGGTTCAGATGTACATCCGTTGCATCACATAACTGTTTTAAATGTTCCGGATTCATGGTGCCAACTAAAACCTGCATATTTGCAGGATGTCGCAAGATCCATGCAATCGCAACCGCCGACTTCGTCACACCATTTTCTCCGGCAATCCGCTCAAGAACCGCATTCACTTCCGGGAATTTCTCATTGTCCACAAAGTTGCCTTCAAAAAATCCATACTGTAGCGGCGACCATGCCTGAATTGTAATGTTGTGCAACTGACAATAAGTAAGTGTTGCACCGTCCCGGTCAATTGCCCCGTCCGTCAGCATGTTATTTTCAATTCCCTGTCGTATCATACCCGCATGCATCAGACCAAACTGCATCTGATTCACCTGTAGCGGAACTTTACACACAGACTGTAATAATTCAATCTGTCCGGCATTAAAGTTGCTCACTCCAAACCTTTTAACCTTGCCTGTCCGATACAACTGATGTAATGTATCTGCTACTTCCTCGATATCCATTAAAGCATCCGGGCGGTGTAACAATAACAGGTCGATAAAATCTGTCTGCAACCGTCGCAGGCTGTCATCTACCGAAGACAAAATATGGGATTGGGAGAAATCATAATAACCCTCCCGGATTCCACACTTTGTCTGAATCCGCATTCTTTCACGCATTCCTTTATTCTGTGCTAATGCCTGTCCAAATACTTCCTCACTCCGCCCGCCACCATAGATATCTGCATGATCAAATAATGTCACGCCATTATCCAATGCCGCGTTAATAAGCTTCGACACCTCAGACACTGTCAGATCTGCCATACGCATACAGCCAAGACCGATCCGGCTGGCATCCATATTGGAATCCCCGATCTCCATTGCCATACCGCCCCCGAGCGGTTTCACGGACTTACTCTCATATCCGACTGTACCTGCTACTTTGTTCGCCATCCTCATCAGAATGTTGCGGTGTGTCTTAATAACGTGAAAATATATATTCTCCACTTTATCCGCAAACTGCTGGGTAGAAAACTGTTCTACACTTTTCATTGCATTCTTACTGTAATCCATCTGCTGCGGATTCTTTAATACCGCATCCATTCCCGTTACAAAAGTTGCCTCATCGACAAATTCATATCCATTTTTTCCCTCAAATAACACGCCGTCTAAACACGGATCTTTTCTTGCGACTACCGGTAACCCGGAAGCTAACGCCTCTATATAGGTAAGTCCCTGCGTCTCACTGGTCGATCCTGATACAAACACATCTGCAATCTGATAATAATGCGTGATCTCATCCCATGGCTTCGCCCCTGCAAACAGGATCTGTTTCCGATGTTTGAGACCTCTTGCCTGACGCTCTAGTGCTGTCCGCTGTGGTCCATCCCCTACCACTAAAAATGTGACATTCGGATTCGCATCCATATACCGGTTCAGATACCCCATAACTTCATCTATGTTCTTCTCGTCTGACACTCTTCCTAAGTATAATACCACCTTGTTACTCTGTGGTATTCCAAGAGACGCCTTTAGCCTACTCTTCTGCGCTTCTGTATCTCTTGCTTCAAAACGACTCAGATCAATTCCGGTTGGAATAACATTGATATCCGGTTTGACACCATACTGACGCATCAGATCTGCCACCTTCTCTGTTGGAACGATCAATTCCTCCGCACCACGTACACTGAATTTACTAAAAAGTTTGACAAGTGTCCTGGCACGTTTCTCACTGGATATATATTTCTTAATATAATGTGTATAATCCTCATAGATTGTGTGATAGGTATGAACTACCGGCACAAATAATTCATGTGCCATAATCCGTCCGAACATACCAATTGCAAATTCTGTATTCGTATGTATAATA
>USBM01000049.1 GCA_900552885.1 uncultured Clostridium sp.
CAGAACCGCCGGTACTTGGCGAGGTGTTTTCGAGCCTAGTACCGCTGCGAGTGATGAGTAGCGAGAGCGTGCCTGCGTTGATATGTTATATCCCAAACAACCGATTTGTAACCTAAATGTTTCGTGCGTCCATCTCACTTACGCTGTGCAGGGGCGAACGTTTACAGCGGGATGTTTCCGTGCTTCTTATACGGCCGATTTATCTGCTTCGTCTTGAGTGCATCCAACGCCGCAACAATCTTAGTCTTCGTCTCATCCGGACGAATGACCTCGTCTACAAAACCACGCTTTGCAGCCGTATACGGATTGAGGAATTTGTTCTCATATTCCTCGATCAGCTCTGCACGTTTTGCCTCCGGATCTTCTGCCGTCTGAATCTGTTTTCGTCCAATAATGTTGATAGCACCTTCAGCACCCATAACAGCAACTTCGGCAATCGGCCATGCATATACCATGTCTGCTCCCATATGCTTTGAATTCATGGCAATATACGCTCCACCATATGCCTTTCTCATGATAAGAGAAATCTTTGGTACGGTTGCCTCTGCATAAGCATACAATATCTTTGCCCCATGCCGGATAATTCCGTTATGCTCTTGCTCTGATCCAGGCAAAAATGCAGGAACATCGATCAGTGATACCAACGGAATATTAAAACAATCACAGAAACGAATGAATCTTGCAATCTTATCGGAAGAGTCAATATCCAAAGATCCACCTTTATGATTTGCCTGATTGCAGACAAATCCCACGGTATTGCCTTCCATTCTTCCGAAACCTACAACTGCATTCTGTGCCCAGTTTTTCTGTACTTCAAAGAAACTGTCCTTGTCAATCATGGCATTTATTACATCATGAACATCATAACTCTTCTTCTTATTGTCCGGCACAATATTCACCAGATTCTTGCAGTGATCCACTGATTTTCCTTTCTTCACCGGCAACGGAGCCTGATTGTTATCCGGCAGATAAGAAAGCAATTCTCTTACTCCACCCAAGCAATTCTTCTCGCTCTTATAGAGAAAATGAGCCACTCCGGAGGTCTTCGCGTGAGTCATGGCACCACCCAATTCCTCTGCCGTCAATTCTTCTCCGATTACGGTCTTAACCACTTGTGGTCCGGTAATAAACATCTTGCTCGTCTCATCTACCACAAAAATGTAATCGCAGATGGCCGGGGAATAACATGCTCCACCGGAACACGGTCCTAAAATAACTGCAATCTGCGGAATCACACCCGATGCGATCGTGTTACGTTCAAAGATTCCGGAATATCCACTTAATGAATCAATTCCTTCTTCAATTCTGGCTCCACCACTATCATTGATCGTCACGATCGGACACCTCATTTTCAATGCCATATCCTGTATATATACGATCTTACGGGAGTGATACTCTCCAAGACTTCCTCCGATCACCGTAAAATCCTCTGATGATGCAAACACCGTACGCCCATTGATCTTGCCGTAACCGGTTACCACACCATCTCCCGGAACTCTCTTCTTATCTAATCCAAAATCATCAATCCGGGATTCCACCAGATCATTGATCTCAACAAATGTTCCTTTATCAAATAATATATCCAAACGTTCTCTTGCTGTCAGCTTTCCTTTTTCATGTTGTTTGTCGATCGCCGCCTGACCACCGCCAAGTTTCGCTTTACTTCGACGTGCTTCTAAATCTTCAATCGCTTCATTCCAACCCACTTTTCTATCCTCCTATAGTGAACGGTGAATTCTGTCCGCATAAGGAGTCAAACATGCACTCCTTTGTGCAAACATTCAAGATGTTGATTTGTCAACTTCTACACTATACACTATTTTATATACATATGCAAGTAAAAAAAAGATACACATCTGCATGGATAAACACTGCAAATGTGCATCTGATCCTTATATAACGTATTGTCCAACCTGTTCCATCTGCCAATCCACGAGGTCTTTCAAGGTGATGTTATCTACAATCTCATTGATCGCACCCTCCATTCTTGTCCAGATCCGGGCGGTCACAGATTGTCTCTCAAAACTCGTCTCATCATCAATGCTGACCGGAGCAAGGCTTCCCTCTGTCTGGCGCAGGATCATTCCCACCGTATATCTCTCCGGTGGGTTCTTAAGCATATAGCCGCCTTGTGGCCCCCGGATACTCTTTACAAATCCTGCTTTATTGAGTAAGGAAATGATCTGTTCCAGATATTTCTCTGATATCTGCTGGCGCTTGGCAATGTCCTTAAGCCGGATCGGCTCACCTGTATTATAGGTCGCCAGATCCAGCATCAATATGACAGCATATCGTCCTTTCGTAGAAATCTTCACAATATCCCTCCTTAGATCATCCAGAAGTTATCGGTGCAGACAATCCTTCGATACGTCTCAAACTTGGACCATTTATTATGGAAGTCTAATCGGTTCTCCGCTGTTACATGAGCATGCTCATATAAGAAGTTATCAAGATCCGCTTCGCTCCGAATCTTCAATGCAAATCCTCTCTCATCCAATACCGGAAGTCCCTGATACTGATATTCGGATAATGGAATAATATCTGCTACTGCCTGATTACGAATTAAGATAACCGCATTATTATCTACAGCTAAAATGTCAAAATAATCCGGGTACTTGAAACTATCACCCTCTACCGGCACCTTATCTCCTACATGATATGTCTTATTTGTATTATTTGCTTTTGATAAAAATGCATTCTCTAAATTGAAATAAAATTCTTCAAAAATATATCCTGAAGTCTTAATATCATCCTTCTCAAAGTATGGCTTCTCACCCTCTGTATTCACGCTCTCAACCACACCACACGCAGAGGTCATATGAGATACACGATCAATCAGGATAAGCTCACCCAATGTCTTATTCTTCTTAAATTCATCCACAACAATTGCCTGTGCAAATTCAATCTGGCACACAGCAATCTCATTCTTCTCAATGTACTCTGCTTCAATATGTTCTCCGGTGTTGACATCAATCTTATATTCAATGTTCTTGATAATACCAGGAATCTTCTTTGCACCAAGCTTCACCAGATATTCTTTGCCGAGTGCTAACTTATCATCATCCATCCAAAGAAGTGTTGTTGTTACATCCTTTGCTACCGGAAGGTCTGCCTTGTCCGTCAGAACACATCCACGACTGACATCCACTTCCCGATCCAACTGAATGGTCACTGCCTGCCCTGCAATTGCCTCATTTACATTTTGATCGCAGTTAAGAATTCCCTTTACTGTTGCTGTCTCATTACTTGGTAGTGTTGTAATTGTCTGTCCAACCGCAACCTTACCACTCTCAATCTGCCCCTGGAATCCTCTGAACTCATGATTTGGACGGCACACGCGCTGTACCGGCATATAAAAGATAGCATCCGGTTCATTCTCTGAAACATCTACATTCTCAAGATAGGTCAATAACGGCTCACCTGTATACCATGGCATGTTGCCGGACTTTGTTGTCACATTGTCGCCCTCTGTGGCACTGACCGGAATCAGCTTCACATCATACAGATTCAATGTTTTAGACAACTCTTCAATATCCTTCTCAATCTCCTTGAAACGCTCTTCACTGTAATCTACAAGATCCATCTTATTGACTGCAAATACAAAATGCTTGATTCCCATTAATGCACAGATTCTTGCATGTCTTCTGGTCTGTACCAAAACGCCATGCTTGGCATCTACCATAACGATCGCCAGCTGTGCAAAAGAAGCACCAACCGCCATATTTCTCGTATATTCTTCATGTCCCGGTGTATCTGCCACGATAAAACTTCTGTGATCTGTCGTAAAATAGCGGTATGCTACATCGATCGTAATTCCCTGCTCTCTCTCTGCCATCAGACCGTCTAACAACAAAGAATAATCAATCTCACCACCGCGGGAACCTACTTTACTGTCTAATATCAATGCCTTTTCCTGATCGGCATATAATAACTTGGAATCATATAAGATATGTCCAATTAATGTTGATTTACCATCATCCACGCTTCCGCATGTAATAAATTTTAATAATCCACTCATCTTAGAAGTACCCCTCTCTCTTTCTCTTTTCCATACTGGCTGCACCGCCATCTTTATCAATGACACGGCTTGTACGCTCTGATTCTACGGAGCTTAATGTCTCTTCGATAATCTCATCCAATGTAGTTGCGGTTGATTCCACACCACCGGACAAAGGATAACATCCCAATGTACGGAAACGTACCATTTTCATCTCCGGCACCTCTCCCGGATTCAAGCGCATACGGTCATCATCCACCATGATGATATTTCCATCGCGATATACAACCGGTCGCTCTGCCGCAAAGTAAAGCGGGACGATTGGAATATTCTCTCTCTTGATATACTGCCAGATATCCTTCTCTGTCCAGTTTGAGATTGGGAATACACGAATACTCTCTCCCTTATTGATCTCTGTGTTATATAACTTCCACATCTCCGGTCTCTGGTTCTTCGGATCCCAGGCATGTGCTTCATTACGGAAGGAGAAAATTCTTTCTTTCGCACGACTCTTCTCCTCATCACGACGTCCACCACCAAATGCGGCTGTAAATCCATACTTGTTAAGTGCCTGTTTCAATGCCTGTGTCTTCATGATGTCCGTATAACTTGAACCGTGATCAAATGGGTTAATTCCTCTCTTCACACCGTCTTCGTTAATATACTCTAGCATCTCAATTCCAAGATCCTTTGCAACCTGATCGCGGAACTGGATCATCTCCTTAAACTTCCAGGTTGTATTTACATGCAAAAATGGAAACGGCGGTTTCTCCGGATAAAATGCTTTCATTGCCAAATGCAGCATTACCGAACTATCCTTTCCGATCGAATACAACATTACCGGCTTCTCGCATTCCGCTGCAACCTCCCGGATGATGTAGATCGCTTCTGCTTCTAATTCATCTAAATGTGATAATCCACTCATTTTCTTTCACTCCTATTCTTTCTTAAATGTAATTCAATTATTAACTTCGGTTAATATCGATTTGAGTTCCTTCGATCGACATCTATTGTCTGTATGGTTCCATCGGTCTTATGTATATTCCAATGGAGAATATCTCCTTCGGACGTAACATTCATCACACTTCCATTGCCTCCAATATCTGCCCCTAAGAAGAACTCTATCGCTCCAACCGGACACTCTTTGACGCAGGACACGCAACCCCAACAGTCTCTTGGATAGTCCATATTGGCTTTCTCATCTTTCAGAGAGATTAATGTGCCCGGACACACCTGCGTACATCTTCCACAGGCAATACATTTGTCCTTATTAATTCGTATGCTCATATTCACCCTCCTTTACAATATCCCGCCAGATCAGTTCGATCCTGCCATCTCGCATCCGGGAATTGAGATAACGGTAATATGCTTCATCCGTCTCCGGATAATCCTGATTCTCATTAAACGCATGCCATCTTGTTTCTTTCCTTCCTCGTAAATGTGCGATCAGCGATTTACAGACGACTAAGCGTTCTTTCAATTCGCAGGCAAACAATAATTCATGCATATCCTTCGCCCCAATATGCTCTGCGAGTGCAATGATCTGGTCAATCTTCTCATCCGCTAACTGCAGCTGATTCTCATTGTATTGATACCCCGTTGCGATTCCTCCTGCATACTCATCCATGACCTTCTGCATAGCCTCTTCTAATTCTTCTATTGTAAATACAGGCTGGTCCGTCGCCCGTATCTTCTCATATTCCAACAAGATTCGATTCGCATTTTCCTGTAAGACAGCAGGATCTGAAGGAATCCGTTCCTCCCTGTTCTCTTCTAATCTTCTTATGATATCTACCGCTGCAATCTCGCCTTCCGCCAGAGCACCCGTTACATACTTCTGTGGACATCCACCGGCAACATCTCCTGCTGCATACAAGCCATGAATCGTTGTCTGCCGGTTCGTATCTACCCAGAATCCACTTGCGGTATGTCCACCCACAATATACGGTTCCGTTCCCTGAATCTCCACATCCTGCTCCTTTGGCATCTTACCTGTCTCGATCCATCGCAATGTCTGGCTTGGTGCCATGTTAAGATATGCCTTCAACAATTCCTCATTTTGCTTCTCTGTGATACCGCTTGTCTGCAGGTAACACGGTCCATGTCCTAGCTGATTCTCCCGAACCGTCCCGTATACCCGCTCACTTGTCGTCAGACCATAATGTTTCTCATACACGGTGCCTCTCGAATTCACCTGTTTGGCTCCAACTCCCTGTGCGATCGTTCCGGTCGGTGCGATCGTATCCTTACACCGCAGTGCAATAAACCGCATCTCAAAAGAAGTCATCTCTGCACCGGCCCGGATTCCCATTGCATATCCGGCCCCGGTATTAAATGGCGGATACCACATCTTATGTCTGGAAAATCCCGGATTGTTCGGTCTATATAAGCCAGCCGCTCCACCGGTTGCAATCAACACCGCTTTCGCCTGAATCTCATAGGCAATCTCATCCATAACCGAAAAACCAATCGCTCCATACACCCGGTTATCCTCTACCAGTAAATCCGTAATATTGATATGGTTAAGCACCTCTACCCGGTCTGCATCTTCGACGGCTTTCGCGAGAATCGGCTTGAAGTTCTCTCCGTTAATCTTAATATTCCGATTGCCTCTGGCTACATAATCACCATTCTCATCCTTCAGGATCACCAGACCTAACCGCTCCATACCCTCTGTTACTTCATTAAAATGCTCTGCTGCCGTCAACAACAGATCCCCTCTTACGATTCCTGCTGCATCCTTTGTCGCATAATCTACATAATCCTGTGGAACATGTCCTTTCGTTATGTATGCGTTAATCGCATTCACGCCTGCCGCTAAGCAACCGCTTCTCTTAATATTCGCTTTCTCAGCTATCAAAACTGACAGATTCGAATTCCGGCTGATTGTCAGTGCTGCATAGCATCCTGCTGTTCCACCACCAACAATCAGTACATCTGTCTGAATCTGTCTGACTTGTAATCTCTCCACGGTATCTCATATCCTTTCCTCATGTTAGGTGCATTATAACACCTATTTCCCTATTTGTAAAGTAGGTTAATAGGAAAAGTAGAGATAAAAAATGCCCCTTACACAATGCAAGAGGCAAATTCTGTTCTATACCCATATATTTTCTATGCGATTGACGATAAAAAATCCCTTTTCATTTAAGGTGTTATCCCTATTATATAGCATCTCACTGCCATCCATCTGTCGGAATACTGCTCCTGCCTGTTCTGCAATACACTGCATAGCCGCAGTATCCCACTCACAAGTCAGTCCAAACCGATAATAAATATCTGCTTTTCCTTCCGCTACCATACATCCCTTCAGCGAACTTCCTGCGGATATAGTCTCTCCGATCATGTTTTTGTGTGATTCAATCAGATTTGCTTCTTTCTCTGAAGAATGTGACTTACTGCCAACCCAGATAAGATCTGTTTGTTTATCCGACACCGTCAGCTTGCGGGTCTCTCCCGTCTCACCGCTTATCTTATACGCCCCGCATTCTGTTGATGCGTAATACAGATCCTTCGTCACCGGAACATATATTACGCCAACCACCGGATGTTGCTCATAAGCCAATGCAATATTCACTGTAAATTGTCCATTTCGCTTCACAAATTCTTTGGTTCCGTCCAATGGATCTACAATGAAACAATATGGATTCTGCCGTCTTACTTTATCATCCTTCACTTCTTCCGAAAGAATTGCATACTCCGGAAATGCATTCGCCAACCCTTCTACAATCACTGCATTTGCCTGACGATCTGCCTGTGTAAGTGGTGACTCATCCTCCTTGTAGTCCACAGTAAAGTCTGTCTGGTAAATCTCCATAATGACTCTTCCCGCTTCTACCGCCAATTGTTTCATTACTTCTAACACTTTTGTCTGGTTCATACCGGTCTCCTTGCTATTTTATACTTGTCTATACTTTTTGCATGATAATACCATACATGCTTGTCCATATGCAGCTTTACCTGTCATCCATGCTTTCATCTCACAATATCTCCTGCCAATGATTACTCTTAGGTGGGAAATCATTCGTATCCAGCCTTGGCAGCAGCATTGGATTATCAATATCCAGATCTGCATGTCGTGCCTCCACAGAAATTCCCAACATACAACCAAGATCCCTGGCACATTGTACCACTTCCTCATTATATCCCCCATACGGATAATTCATAACCAGATAGTCTTTGTCCATTACCGACTCAAAATATCGCATACCATTCACAATATCTTCTCTCATCTTATTCGCCGGTAAATGATTCAGCCAATAATGTCGTTCCCCATGTAAACCAAAGAACATTCCTGCTGCTTTCATTTCCTGAATCTGTGTCAGGTTCATATATAACTGCCTTGAAAACTCTGCCTCCGATACCCCGACTGCCTTCTCAAACAATTCACCTACGATCTCACCTCGCAGTTTCTCATCCAAGTATGATTGTAATAACCTCTTTACAAATATGACCTCTTTTGGATCCCAACGGTTCGCAACCGCCAGCTTATCAAACATCACTTCATCCGGTTCAATCTGCCAGCCCTCCTTCCGGTAATGGGCTAATAATTCATAAATCTCTGACAATAGTTCTTCTATATCCATACACGCTAATATGAAATGTATCTTATTCACATCCAGCACTTTCTCATACTGCAAGATCTCCGACGGCACAAAAAAAGATCCTTGCATGCCATATTCCTTCAACACAGGAAATACATACCGATAATGATCCATATATCCATCATCAAACGTAAGAAGCATGGCACGTTCCGGTAATTGTCGTTTCTCCCGAACCGCATCAATCACCTCTTCCATTGTTATGACATGAAAATGATCTTTTAAAAATGCAATCTGTTCTTTAAATAAGTCTAATTCCAATCCCTTGATTCCCGGATATGCGCTGTTTTTAATCGGGCGGACATAATGATACATTACGATTGATAATTGGTTCACCTTTGTTATCCTTTCTGTATTCCTTTCAATAATTCGTGCATAGACCTCCGAATATTTCACAAAAAGCCGCACATAAAATGCGGCTTTTTCTTTTTATTTCCAATAACGATTCAACAACTGTCCTGCTTCTTCCTTTGTGACATGCAGGTTCTCTATCAGATACTCTGTCGTTTCCTGTCTTGTCTTTCCCATGTTCCGGCAACAGATAATCTGACCTTCTGCCAGTCCCTCGGTTCGTCCCTCAGCTCTTCCTTCGGCTCTTCCTTCGGCTCTTCCTTCCGCTCTTCCTTCGGCTCTTCCTTCCGCTCTCCCTTCGGCTCTTCCTTCTTCCCTGCTGTCTTCCCGTTCTAACATCAATTGTCTGTCAAATGTATAATCCAACTTAACCACTTTCACCACCTCCGAACGGTGTTCCATCAGGAAACTGCGCAGTACATTCTCCTCAATGCAACGGTCAATCGCTGTCTCGATCGAATGCTCCAGATTCTCATACCCATTGATCTGATGATTCTCTCTCACATAGTCTACAAAAACCATATATTCCTTCAAAAACGGACATTTCTCTAATAATTCCCGGTTCTTACCATAATTAATGTTGTATACCGTACATACCAGTTCAATCTCCGGATGTTCCATCGGGTGTTCAAATGCATCCGATAACCGTAATTCATACCGTTCCGGCTGCTCTGCCTCGCCATTATAAAAGACTGCAAATCTCGGTGTCGGAATCCTGACCAGTTTCCTGCCATACAGATTCTTATCCTTCAGCATACCCTCTAATATGATCGTAAAGTAGATCAGGCTTCTCACCGGCATATTCGGACATACCGTTGACTGATGCTCATATATGCTGAGATTCATATCCAGCACAAAAGAAGCATCATTGTGTACAGTAAGGGAAATTCCTCTGTCTAATGTACACATCTCTACAAGTTCCGGATCCGTGTAATCCGAATCATTCATTGCATTATAAAGACTTAATGCATTCTCAGGATCCTCCATCAACATGCTAAACACATCACTCTTATACTCTCTGTTACCTGTCATAAATGTTCCTCCTTTTCTATGGCAGGAACCCAAATAATAACATTGAGTATACAATGTCATCCTCAAAAATTCCTGCTATACAACAATCGACGTGAAATAAAGCATGAATTTTCGGGATAATTGAATAAAAACTAAATGATAACGATACAGTATGCAGCATCAAGGCCATACCTAATATGAAAAATATGCTTCAACTATATAGTAACATTGGCAATGGATAAATGCAAGATTAAATACTTTAAGTATCGTGTAAATTCAAAATAGTTTTTCATTAACAGTAAAATATGCTACAATAAATAGATAAAATCAACCGTTATTATATAAACACCTATAAAAACATAAGGAGCCTTCCATGGAAAAACAAATAAGTATTATCATTCCCTGCTATAACGTTGAGCTCTATATTGATCGATGTTTTCAAAGTCTGAAACAACAAACACTTGGCTTCGATTACATAGAACTCATCTTTGTAAATGATGCCTCTACTGATCACACATTGGATAAACTAACCAACTTGGAATCCCAATATCCTGACAATATTATCGTAATTAATTTTACAGAGAATCGTAGGCAGGGTACCGCCCGTAATGTCGCATTAGAATATGCTTCTGCCCCATATATTGGATATGTGGATTCGGATGACTGGGTAGAACCAACTATGTTCAAGAAAATGCTGATGGCTATCAAACAATATAACTGTGATTTTGTAGAATGTCGCTGGGATCTTGCAAAAGATATGAAACATGCAAGTCCGATCAAGAAATTAGGGCAACCTGGTTACTATGACTTATCAAACCCGGACACTAGAATGCATTTCATTGGTACACAGATTGGCTTAACAGCTCTTTGGAATAAAGTATTTAAGAAATCCTTTTTGATCGATCACGACATATTCTGTCCGGAGCAAATTCGGTATGAGGATATTTTCTTCTGTTATCTTGCATTTTTGTATGCCCAATCCTACTATCGTCTGGATGATGTTCTTTACCATTATTTTGTAAATCCAACAGGAACCGTCCAAAGAAGAAAACAAGAGTACCAGTTTGACAAAATGGACATTGCCCTCGGTTTTTTAAAGACATGTCAAGTGCGCGGACTTTATAATGCAAGCCTGCAAAACAGAAATGCAATTGACTGGATGTTTTTAGAGAAATACTATGTGTATATGCTATGGGAAGTATTTGAAGAATTTCCGGAACGTTCTTACTCCTGCTATTTGCAGATGCAGCAAACCATCCGGGAACTGATTCCTGATTATAAGACAAATCCCTATCGCCAATGGGAAAGCAATGCCTTCGATGATGTCATGTTAAAACTTATCGAATATAATCTCGATGAATCCACCTTCAATGATCTTAAAAATGAACTACTAACAAAATTCCAGACAGCC
>USBM01000050.1 GCA_900552885.1 uncultured Clostridium sp.
AGAAATATATGCTACAATGGAAGCAAGTCACTTGCTAAGAGTAAGGGAGAGTGAGAGAAAGGAACGAGGAACAGATGAAGCGATATGGTAAGATAATATTATGTATGCTGTGGATGATGTTCAGTGTGCTGACTGTTGGAACGACATGTGAGGCGGCGGGTTCAAAGAAGATCATTAAGAAGAACGATAATTTTTCGGTTACTGTGGAATTAGGTCTGAATCAGTATGCAGCATGTGGGAAACCGATACAGATTAAAGTTGAAGTACAGTCAAAAGAGAATTATGAGGGTGAGGTACGGGTGGTGCCGATGAACAACGACAGTACGGTGGGTGTTGCCCTGGCAAAGGATATTACAGTAGCAGGAAATGAAACGAAGAGTGTATCTTTTGTGTTGGCAAATGCAGGATATAACGGACAGTATTGCATACAGCTTGTGAATACAGACGGGAAGATTATATATAGTGAGAGGGATGCAATTACATTAGCGGATGCAGGAGTGAATGCCATGATCGGAATCTTAAGTGATGATTATACGGCATTCCATTACATGGATGGGTTAACTGTTTCCATGGGCCCATATGAATTAACATCTCATGTTTTGGAACTGCATACAGAGGATATGCCGGACAACAGCGACGTTTTGAATGTATTAGGATATCTTGTGATCGATCATTATGATACAGCACAGTTATCAGAGAAACAGTATGAGGCATTGCAGTCATGGGTGAGGAATGGTGGTATTCTGATCATTGGAACCGGAAGTAATTATCAGAATGTATTGCATTGCTTTAATGATGGATTTCTGACCGGTACATTTGGTACGGTGGATAAGAAGACACTAAGCTGGTTTGCACAAGGACAGGAGATAACTATGAAAGATGTGGACTGTGTTGCACTGTCTTTGGAAGATAGTCAGGAATTATTAGGCTATTCAGAAGATGGAACCGCTTATTACAAGGAAATTGGTCGCGGCAGGGTTATTATGTTGGCATACGATCTCGGAATGGAACCATTTGTATCAGATCGCATGAGTGAAACAGTGGCAGATTTATTATTGCATACAGCACAGAATATGTATACGGCAGATGTGATGAATGGCAGTTACTATGATAATGGTTCTTATGATGCATATCGGATTGCAAAGATGACGGATGACAGTAAGAAACCGAGTGGATGGCTGTATGGAATCATTCTGTTTGCTTATGTTGTGTTGGTGGGACCGGTTCTTTATCTGATATTGAAAGCATGTAAACAACGTGAGAAGATATGGATTGCCGTACCGGTTGTTTCAGTACTGTTTACAGGGATTATCTATCTGACAAGCCTGATGTACCGGGTCAATGTTCCGCTTGTAGATACAGTTTCACTTATATCTCTTGATCCTGACTGGCAGACAGAACGCATATATACCAATGTGACCTGTCCGAGGGTGAGAGATTATACATTAGTGCTGAATCAGAAGTATCGGAATATCAGTTATGATACGGATTCGTATTCTTATGATTCTGCGATGTCGGTTGCTTCCTCTGCTGCGGAGGATGGAACTTATAGCTATATGATTAAGGACACGGCAAAAGGCAGACAGTTTACTTTTCGTAATCGGGAAACGTTTCATGACAATTCATTTGTAGCAATAAGTTCGGAACAGAATAAGATGGGAACCATTGCTTATGATCTTATCTGTACAACGAGTGGATTCAGTGGAAGTGTCACGAATCAGACCGATTATGATCTGGAAGGGGTTGTGGTAACTTTTGAGAACCATATCTATCTGGCAGGAGACCTGAAAGCGGGACAGACGGTAGAGATTGATCCGACGAACCTGAAAACAACAACCGGTTATGGAACATTTAATCAGTTATATACAGGTGGAACCGGAGATCGGAAAGCATACCGGTATAATCAGATTGACTCCATGATGGAGACTTATTACATGCATGTATCGGAATATGGAAAAGGTATTATCTGGGCAAAGATTGATGGATATCAGCCGGATTATGTAGAGGAAGGCAAAGTTAAGTCTGCCGGTGTAGGAATTGTATATACTGCGTATGAAGCGGAATATACAGATGTGAAGGGTGCTTATTATCAAAGTCTCGATCCGATGATCACACAGGTAGATGGCGATTACGATACAGGTGATCGGACAATGTATAACAATTCGATCCAAATAACATATTCCTTTACCGGTTATCCGGGAATTACCAGATTAGAACTGCGTTCCAAGAATAGTGATATTACTTATGGAATATATGCTGATGTGTATGCCTATAATCCTGCTACTGATGATTATGAGCAGATTTTCAAAGATTCCGATGTGATAGCAGGAGATGAATTAAGCAAATACGTTGTGAATAATACGATCAGGCTGCGGTATGATCGGGATGACAGTCGGGATGAGCAGGGATATCTGCCTAGAATTTGTGCAAGGGGGGATGAATAAATGCTGACAATTGAGAATTTAACAAAACAATATGGTAAGTTTTTGGCATTAGATCATTTGAACCTGCACATTGATAAGGGAGAAATTTATGGATTTGTGGGACCTAATGGTGCAGGTAAGACAACAACGATGCGGATTGTGTGTGGATTGCTCAAGGCAACAGGTGGTTCTGTTATAGTGGATGGAATTGATGCGATCAGGCAGCCGGATGACATCAAGCGTAAAGTAGGATATGTTCCGGATTTCTTTGGTGTGTATGACAATCTGAAAGTTATGGAGTATATGGAATTTTATGGTTCCATGTATGGAATGGAACGCCGGGAGATTGCTGATATATCAGAAGGGTTATTGGAACTTGTCAACTTATCCGATAAGAAAGATGCTTTTGTGGATGCCTTATCCAGAGGAATGAAACAACGGCTGTGTGTGGCAAGAGCATTGATCCATAATCCGGATCTGTTAGTGTTAGATGAACCGAATTCAGGACTGGATCCGCGGGCACGTTTTGAGATGAAAGAAGTTCTTAAGAATCTGCGTTCTATGGGGAAGACAATCCTGATCAGTTCCCATATTCTTCCGGAACTGTCTGAATTATGTACCAGTGTTGGAATTATGGAACATGGCAGATTAGTGGCAAGTGGAAAAGTGGACGAGATCATAGATGCATCCCAGGGTAACCAGCCGATTCATATGAAGGTGGTGTATGCAGAGACAGAAGAGCCTCTTGATCAATATGTTGCAACGGTACTGAAAGAGCAGCCTTTTGTAGAGAAAGTATCATTTACGGATGATGAAGTGTTGATCCATTTCAGGGGAGATGATCTCGAAGCGGCAAGATTGTTAAATAAGCTTTTTGATCATCATATCATGGTCAGCCATTATTATCGGGAGAAGGAGAATTTAGAATCCTTGTTCTTAGAGATAACAGGAGGAGAGGAAAATGCATAAAAGATTGCATATGAACCCTATATGGAAGAAAGAACTTGTAGTGGGTTCACGAAGCATGAAGATGTCCTGGGCAATTATGGGAATCAACGCTTTTTTAATAATCGTTGTGTTGATCATGTTATCGATTACGAACATGTCAGCAGCGACAAGTGGTTATCAATACGAAAATCTTATCTGGTTATTTCCGATCTTAGGCTGTATTGAGTGTGGATTAGTCAGTTTGATTGTTCCCATTATTACATCCGGTTCGATATCAGGAGAGAGAGAACGACAGACGTTAGATGTTATGTTAACCACTCCGGTTACAACACTTTCGATTGCGGTTGGGAAATTAGGTTCGGCAATGTCGGTTGTTATGATGTATATGATTACAAGTATTCCGGTTATGGCAATTGCCTTTGTATTAGGTGGCATGAGCTGGTGGGCACTGCTTGGATTGTTTGGAATGTTGTTGTATTTAGGTATCTATGTTGGAAGCGTTGGGGTATTCTGTTCCAGCGTGGTAAAGAAATCCGTGGTATCTACGATTCTCACGATTGCAATCGGAGTAGGAATCATTATTGTAACAACCGTGATTCTATATGCAGTTATAGCAACCCAGTCGGCAATGTGTGACGCCAAAGGCGTGACATATACAGGTCCGGGTGCAGTAGCATTTATTATGATGCTGAATCCGTATTCGCCGATTGTGGATTTTATGATGCGCGTTATGATGGGAACAGGTATTGATCGTCTGCTGGAAGAAATGGGAACCAAATCGTCGATTATCCTTGCAATCAGCAGATGGTGGATTCCATGTTCTATCGTGATCAATATGATTATTTCTTTTGTATTCTTGAAATTAGCAGCAAGAAATATATCGGTTACAAGGAATCGAAAGTAGATAGAAAGTAGGAGATGCAGATGGCAGATCAGATCATATGGAAGTTTGTTCATAAAGTACGAAGAAGGATAGGCGGACAGGTTGTTCGGAGAACTTTGTGTGATGTAGCTTGTATTGGGCTGGTGTTAGCTTGTGGTATCTCCTTTTTTTCTCTTTTTGTCCCATTTTATTATGCAGTTTATGTGGAGAGCATTGTGTTAGGAAGTGCAGTGTTTGTTGGAATTGGGTTAGGAATCCATCGAGTACCAACTTTGGAGCAAGCAGCATTACGGGCAGATGATAAAGGATATCAGGAAAAGATTACAACAGCATTTGGTCTGCGTGGAAAAGAAGATCCATTCAGTATGCTGCAAAAACAGGATGCAGTTGCAGTGATTGCAAATCTATCGGTTGCGAAATTGTTTCCATTTAAGATATCGGTTCAGAGAGTGATTGTATTATTGTTATTAGCTGTGTTGCTAGCGGGAGGCAATCTGTTAGATTCTCCGTCAAGACAGTATGCAAGAGAACATCATGCAGTGCAGGTTGAAGTAAAGAAGGAAACAGCAAAAGTTGAAAAAGTAGAAAGGCAGCTTACAAACAAGGAATCTGTATCAGAGACGGAGATAGCGAAAGTGCAGAATCAGTTAGAACAGACGAAAAAGGAGCTTGCCAAAGTGGAATCTGCTAAGGAATTGCAGCAGGTGAAGGAGCGCTATCTTAAGAAAATGCAGCAGACAGCAGAACAGACTACGGATACGAAGTTGCGTAAGGCATTGCAAAAACAGGCAAAACAGATAGAACGGGAACAGGAAGAACAGAAAAAGAAACTGGCACGGGATGCAAAGCAGGCAATGACGCAGGCAAAGGACGGAAAGGGGGAAGAACAA
This sequence comes from uncultured Clostridium sp., assembly GCA_900552885.1. Classification (GTDB taxonomy): domain Bacteria; phylum Bacillota; class Clostridia; order Lachnospirales; family Lachnospiraceae; genus CAG-590. The sequence continues at coordinate 5,145 of USBM01000050.1, forward strand.
AAACTGGCATATGATAAGGTAAAAGAATATGCGCAGACCAATGGTTTAGAAGAATTAGAAACACAGATTGAAGAGTATAAACAATCGGATTATTCCGAGACGGATTATGTAAAAGCGAATGCAACACTTACCCGGTCGTTGCAGAATACAGATCGTGCAAGCAGACTTACACAGAAGAATGCAAAGTCACCGGATAATAGAGAGAGTAATTCCGGTACAAGAATGCAAAAGGATTCGAATTCAGAATCACGGACAGGAAACGGCAATTCGGCAAATGGTAATTCGCAAGGAAGAAACAATAATGGCACAGGAAGTAATGGCGGCAATCAGAGTGGAAGCGGATGGAATCGTGGAAGTGATATGGGACAAGAAGGAAGCAGGAAGACGACAGACACGGTCACAATTCCGGAAGGAACGCTTGGAGAGGACGACAATCTGACCGGTAAGGTGGATGACAGCGGGCAGATGCAGAAATCCAAAGCAGATCAGGCAAATGCAGTAGCAGGCAATAAGGTTGATTATAGTAAAGTATCAGCCGAATATAAGCAGAAAGCATATAAGCAGGTGGATGGAGCAAGTTATCCGGCCAAATTAAAAAAACAGATACGGAACTATTTTGATGGCTTGAATTAAGAGAAAGTGGGGATGAGATATGGATGCAGTTGAAATACAGGATATGATAGAACGGGTTCGGGCGTGTGAGGAAGAGATTGGAAGGGGAATCATAGGGCAGCAGGAGGTGATCCGGCAGGTTCTGCTTGCCATTTTAGCAGACGGAAATGTTTTGTTAGAAGGTGTTCCCGGACTTGGCAAGACAGAGCTGGTTAAGGTAATTTCCAATGTGCTTGCTATGCAGTTTTCAAGAATCCAATTCACACCGGATCTGATGCCATCGGATGTGACCGGTACGAATCTGATTATCAAAGAAGAAGGAAATAATGTCTTCCGGTTTGAACCGGGGCCGATATTTTCTAATATTGTATTAGCGGATGAGATTAACCGTGCAACGCCTAAGACGCAGTCTGCATTATTAGAGGCAATGCAGGAAAAGACGGTGACGGTAGGCAAGACAACATATGAGCTTCCTATACCATTTATGGTATTAGCAACACAGAACCCGATCGAGAATGAAGGCACGTATCCTTTGCCGGAGGCACAGTTGGATCGTTTTCTGCTGAAAGTATTAGTGGAATTTCCTAAGAAAGAAGAACTGAAGGCAATCTTAGATCTGACGGTAACGAATCATAGGATTCAGTTACAGTCCCAGTTGAATGGGGAGGAGATTGTCAATATCCGGCGTATCATCCGGGATATGCCGGTTGCAGATGCGGTAATGGATTATGCGTTGTCAATTGTTATGGCAACACATCCGGAGACAGAGGATGCACCGGAGATCACAAAAAAATATATTGCAAATGGAGCTAGTCCGCGTGGAGCACAGGCAATGGTAAAGACGGCAAAAGCAAGAGCATTTTTAGAGGGACGGTATAATGTGTCATTTGACGATATTCGTTTTGTGGCATATCCGGCATTGAGGCATCGGTTAGCATTGAATTTTGAGGCGGTATCGGATGGAGTTCATGCAGATATGGTGATACGGGATATTATAGGTACAATACAGACGGTATAGAGGAGAAGGCAGATGAACAACAGGGTATTTGATTCGGAATTCTTTCAAAAACTGAATACACTTCAATGGAATCTGAATATGCACATATCACAGGGAATGAGTGGTGCACGCAAATCCAATGCCAAAGGTTCGTCTGTGGAGTTTTCGGATTACAGAGAGTACATTCCGGGCGATGATATCCGTAGGATTGACTGGAATGCATATGGAAGGACGGATAAGCTCTACATTAAGCAATTTCGGGAGGAACAGGAAGGCATCTTTCATATATTTGTGGATACGAGTGGTTCAATGGCATTTGGCTCGCCGCAAAAATCCTATATGGCATTACAGATTGCGGCGGCTCTTTCTTATATTGTCCTGAATAATCTAGATCGTGTATATGTGTGTCAGTTAGGTGATCGTTCCGTTCGTACAGGAAAGGGAATGGTGGGAAAGGCTGCATTTCCGCATGTGTTAGAAGAGCTGGGTGCAAGTTCTTTTCAGGGCAGGACGACGTTAAGTACAGCAATCCGGAAATGTCCCTTATCCATTGGTGGGGTGTCGTTTATAATCAGTGATTTCTTAGATGCAGCGGGAATCGAAGATGCCATTCGTTATCTTGCTTATCGGAAACAGACGGTCTGTCTGGTACAGGTCTTAGCGAGAGAGGAATTAGAAGTACAATATGAGGGGACGTTGAACCTTAAAGATATAGAGTCGGGAGAGAAAGTTAAGATCACGTTATCCAATGCAGCCATTTCTAAGTATCAGGAACGGCTCGGAACCTTTCGTAAGGAATTAGAGAATATGGCAAGGCATTATGGTGCAGTGTATATATGTGTGCCGGCAGATGCATCGCTTACGAAGGTTATGCTACAAAGTTTTTCCGGGGTATTAACCGGAAAATAGGAGTAATTTAGGAGGTTCTAGATGACGGTTCAGAATATATGGCCTCTTGCATTTCTTGTGCTGGTGCCGATCGTTATTGTGTTATATATATTGAAACAGAAGGCGAAAGATCAGACGTTTTCGTCTATTTTGTTGTGGCAGGAAGTATACCGGAATCTGGAAGCGAGAACGCCATTTGAACGGTTCCGACATAATCTGTTAATGTATCTGCAGATTGGAATATTGCTTCTTCTCATTATTGCATTGATGGCACCTGCCATTCGCAATGCCGGTAAAGGTGCCGAACAGGTAGTGATAGTACTTGATCATAGCGCCAGTATGCAATATCAGTATGACGAGAATATGAGCCGGCTGGATTGTGCGAAGAAGAAGGCCGTGCGTCTTGTGGACGGATTGAACGAAGACAGTCGTGTGACGGTGTTGTCATGTGGCACAGAAGCGGAGATGATCTATCAGGGAACTGATAAGGCAACAGCAAAGAAACGAATCCGGTCGGTGGAGGTAACGAATGAAACCGGTACGTTAGAGAACGCCGACAGTTTGATACATTCTTTGATCTCTGACATGGATACGGTAGAAATATATGCGTATACAGATACACAATTTAACGTAGAGGATTGGAACAGGAAAGATTCCAAAGCGGCAGTTACCGTGGAATCTGTTTATCAAAAGGGGGAAAACTGTTCGTTAGATTATGTAAACTATACAATCGAGGAGGACGGAGTTTCAGCCTTATGTAAGGTGTCGAATGATACGGAACGAGTAGTAACGCAGGATATAAGTTTATATGCGAATGATACGTTGTTACAGGTGTATTCCGTTACGGTAGATGCCAATAGCAGTGAAACAGTATATTTTGATACACAGCAGATACCGGTGGACGGAAGTGTTGTGTTAAAAGCATCGATCAGTGACAAGGATAGTCTGGTGGCAGATAATGAACAGAGCATTTTAGTTGTCGGAAATACAGAGCATAAGGTATTGTTGATCTCTGAGGGAAATGTGTTCCTGGAAAAGGCACTTGCATTAGGTGATTCGGTAACGGTCTATAAGACGGATTCGATGTCTGCCGTCTGGTCAGCAGAAGAAACGTACGATCTGTATGTATTTGATGGAATAGAGATTCCGGAAGATATGGACTGGGACATGATCCCTCAAAATGCTGCATTATTGTTTTCTCATTCGGATGTACCGGAAGAATTTGGAGGAGATAGTCAAGGTGCGGAACAGACCGATCTATGGCTTTCTTTTGTCGAAAGTCCGGTCACAGATTATGTGACGGATGTTTCTTTTGCGATTACGAAGACAATGACCTATTCAATGCCGGATTGGGGAATTCCGGTTATTCAGACGGCGGATGGGAAAGCAGCAGGCTATTATGGAACATGTGAGGAGAGAAATATCGGTGTATTCGGGTTCGATATTCATAATACAGATGTTGCACTTAAGACAGAGTTCCCAATTTTTATGACACAGTTGACAGAAGAATTGCTGCAAATGAATCGGACAGATACAACGATAATTGATAATTTTCCGGTTGCAAGTGAATCCAATGTGGATGCAATGAAAGATACGGTCATAGAAGGACAGGCGGTTCGTACAAGAACCGGTGGACGGGTTCTTAGAAATGGTTTGTTGATTGTTGTATTGCTTTTGCTTGCGACAGAGTGGGTGGTGTATACACTACAGGCGCATTCGTCAAAGAAGAAGCAGTTTTTGGTGGTACGTTGCCTGTTGATGTGTCTGATCTTGTTAGCAATTGCAGGCGTATCCATATCAAAGAAGCAGAAGAAGGCAGAGACCATTTTCTTAGTAGATGTGTCGGATAGTATGGAAGGTAATCTCGATCGGGTGGAAGAGTATATTACGAAGATGATCAGCGTTATGCCGGAACATAACCTTGCAGGAATTGTGACATTTGGAAAAGATACAGCCGTTGAACAGTTTCTGACAGAACAAAAGACATTTCAGGCATTTGATTCCTATCCGGTGACGACTGCAACGAATATTGAAAAGGCAGTCAGGGCGGCATGTTCGATGTTTGATGAAGAAGCTGCGAAACAGGTAGTGTTGTTGACGGATGGTAGTGAGAATGATGGTAATATAACAACATGTACCGGTTTGTTGAAAAAGAATGAAACTACATTATCTGTCATTACAATGCCGGATAACATAGGACAAAGCGATGAGGTATATATAGATGGATTGACTATGCCTAGGGTGATCCATGCGGGAGATCATTATAACGTTACGGTATCGGTTGTATCGAATGTTGAGACGGATGCGGTTCTTTCTTTGTATGCAGGCAGAGTCGCAAAAGGTCAGCAGTCGATCCATGTTATAAAGGGTTCAAACCAATTTGTGTTTGAAGATGTGGGAGAGGAAGGTAGTATTGCACAGTATCGGGTTGTGATAGAGCCGGAACAGGACACGATCACAGTGAATAACAATTATGTTACTTTTGCACAAATAGAAAGCCGGCCTAAGATATTATTGGTAGAAGGCACGAATCGCGAGGCAGAAGAATTTGAAAAAGTGTTGCAGGCAGCGAATATTGATTATGATCTTGTTACTCCAAGTGGTGTACCGGGTTCTTTATCTGAACTGAATCAATATAAGGCGGTCGTTACGCTGAATGTATATTATGATGATCTCAGAGCAGAATTTACTAGGATCCTGCCGGCCTATATCAAGGATTATGCAGGCGGTTATATCTGCATCGGGGGCAATAGCAGTTACGCATTAGGCAATTATAAAGGTACAGAATTAGAAGAGGTTCTTCCGGTGAATATGGAATTACAGGGAGAAAAGGAGATACCCAAGATGGCAATGGCTTTAGTGATCGATCAGTCCGGAAGTATGTGTGCCCCATCAGTAGAAAATGGAACGGTGACGGGATTAGATCTGGCAAAGCAGGCGGCAATTGCAGGTATATCGGAGTTGAGAAATACCGATGAGGCAGGTGTGCTTGCCTTTGATGACCACTATAACTGGGCGGTACCGATTGAACCGGCAACGGACTTAGATACTATTGAGGATGAAATCCGAGCCATCGGATATGGTGGGGGAACCAGTATTTATCCGGCATTGGAGCAGGCATACAAAGCAATTGCTAAAAGTGACGCAAAGATTAAACATATCATTTTATTGACAGACGGACAGGATGAATATCACAGATATGACGATTTATTAGAGAATGTTACAAAGGATAATATTACTGTCTCCACCGTAGCAGTTGGCGAGGATGCAGATCAGGATATTTTATCGCATATAGCAGATAGCTGTGGAGGCCGGTTCTATTATACGGATGTGAATAATTCCATTCCGCGGATCTTTGCACAGGAAGTGTATCTTTCTACGAAGACGTATTTGGTAAATGGGGAGTTTTATCCGGTTGTGACAGCAGACAGTGAGATTCTGACGGATATTATGGACGAAGGATGTCCACCGTTATATGGTTATGTTGCGGCAACACCAAAGACCGCAGCGAATGTAATATTACAGTCGGAAGAAGGAGATCCTATTCTTACAACCTGGCAGTATGGGTTAGGAAGGACAATAGCATGGAATAGTGATGCCGATAATGAGTGGACAGGGCAGTTTGCCGCATGGGAACAATATCCGCTTTTATGGTCTAACCTGATTCAGTATGTGATTGCTGATACACAGTTGGGAAATGATTCTTTTGAGCTGAATAA
>USBM01000051.1 GCA_900552885.1 uncultured Clostridium sp.
TCGTGGCACCCTCCCAGACTCTGACCGACCACGAGTACCAGATGCTGCGCACCGCTGCGCTGGACATCATCACCGAGTTTATCTGCCATTTTTCTCCTCCCATACTACTTGAAACTTTCCGCATTACGATTAATTTGTTGTTCTGTCTGTATATAGCTTTCTGCAACATTTCTTAAATACGTTGCATATTCTTTCAAATCATGACTAAATTTATCCCTTTTCTCATCAATTGGCTTAAATTTTGCCTTAAGCACATTCTCTGCAGGGCTATTCCATATTGTTTCTAAATTTTTCATCTCACTGCTGATCGCCTTTAATTCATCATCAATTGTTGCAGCTATCTTTTCTACATTTGTTGCAAGACTTGCAACAGATTGCATATCAATATCAATTCCCTCTACTGCCATTTTTCCACCTCCATCTCTCATTTCCTTCTGTAATGTATTCTACCTAATTGATTGCTTTCTGACAGAAAATGTCACTTTTAGCAAAGAAAATGTACTTTTTGACATTGCTGTCGCAAACAACCGCATCATATCAACATTAATCTGGCACCATTTACAATTCCCATTTCAGCCGCAGTCAAATTCACATCCAGTTCGGTTCCGGTGACCCGCTCGCATAATATCGTATCTGTACCCGGAACAAAATACCCATCTGCCAACTCTGCCATACAATTCTCTAACAACGGAATGATCTCGCCAATCCTACTATTGGATGGAATCCTGACATCATAGCTTTTTCCTGCTGCCGGAAGGTATATCTCTACCATTAATTTATTCATCTTATCACCCTCTTCAGATAAATTCTAATATGTAAATATGTAACCAACCCATATTCTCTGTACTATGCCATCTTCTGTCTCTAATGATATATAATAATTACCATCCATTTTTCCTGTCACATATTCATACTCATCCCAATAGAATCCTATATCCTCTAATATCCTCTTTGCCTCATCTTCATCCATTCCCGGATAGATTCCACATGTCGTAACATCTGCTATCTTCTTTCCTTCATAACAAAAACTTATTGGCCCTTCTTTACCTGAGGTGTACACTTCCACACCATCCATCGCTCCTGTAACCAGAAAAGTATACCCATTTGATTCCTCTGAATTCATCTGTACACCATAAGAATCCTGCAACAGACTTTCAATATTCTCTACCTCTGCGTCACTATCCTCTGCCTCAATATACTGCAATGCAATATCCTTTCCATAATTTGCACTCTTCTCCCGATACCGTTGCATGAACATTTCTTTATTCTTGTTGTAATAAGAGCCATAATTTTCTTCTGCTACATCCAACCACGGAATCTCAACCTCAGCCGCATCGCCAATAAATGTATTCAACCATGCCTCATAGTCCTCTTTTGTCTTTGGTGTATCACTACCATTTCCCTGTGAATCCGTTATATAATACAGAACACCATCTCCATCTGCATCTTGATCATCTGAAAATGGAGTTCCTTCCCAATCCTCTGCTGCCAAACTCTTCTCCCATGTCTCTACACTTCCCCTCAATATATATACTCCTGTCATCCCGTCATATGTATATACATGAAATGGCCATACTGTTTCCCCTAAAGACTGATTACTTTGCAACTTCACTGTTAACGTACCATTGTCATAGCTTGTAATCTGTGGTGCTTCTGTCAACTCTGTTATAAACGTTCCGGTATTCGGATCAAAATCATATACGCGTGCCGTTCCGTTCATGTACTCATCAAATAGAAAATATAGTAATAACTCATCCTGTCCATCCCGGTCAATATCATAAATCGCATATTTACTATTCGATACATCTGCACCCTCTGAATCAACACTCTCTCCACCTGGAAGGGCATGTGCATTCTGCACTCCCCATAATATTCTTCCGTAATAATCCATCCTTCTCGCCTGTGCAAACTCTTCCTGCCATTGTGCCTGTGTATCTTCTGTTGTTGCTTCTTCGGATGTAGCATCTGCCTCCTGCGTATCTTCACTCTCCTGCTGCATCTCTAAAACATCTATTGTCGTATCAGCCATTGATGTTTCACTAGTTTGTCCGACATCTTTTCCACAACCTGTCAGCAGACAGATGCACATTATCCACAATACGTAATATCTTCTCATTTGCTCCTCATCCTCTCATCTGCCTACGCATTACTATTTCACTTTTATCGTTTTTCTTTTACTCCATGCTCCGTAGACTCTGTTACCTTCCTCATCCTCCACATATGCACGCACTCTGACTTTATACTTCTTTTTTCTGGTTAAATATTTTGCAGTAGCTTTAGTCGACAATGCTGTACAGGTCAATTTTTGATGCTTGTTCTTGACTTCTACCTCATACCCTGAGACGCCCGCTACTTTATGCCATTGAATACGCAATGTCCGCTTCTTTGGGCTTTTTACCTTTTTCAGTTTTACCTTGCCGGGTTTTACAATTGCCGGCTTCTGTTCCTGTGGCTTTTCTGATATAGCAAAGCTATAATTTCCTGTATGTCTATACTCTCCAAACCTCAAATAATAGGTTCCTGATGGCAAAGTAAATTCTCCCACACCTCCACAATTTCCTGTTGCTTTATTATAGTCCAGACTCATATATTTCTTTCTATTTCCTGCGCCATCATATATATTGCAATTATCTGTAAATTCCGCAGTCACAGATAATATATACGTCTTTCCTGTTTCTACAGTGAAAGCATAATAATCATCATCTTTTAGATTCGCATTTGCAATCTGACCATAGTAGGTAGTTCCTATCGCAATCGGGTTAGCACCGCCAATGTAATCATCATTTCCTGTGTCCGGGAATGATTCAGATGCCCCAACAAAGGAAGTTCCCACTTGATATATGCCTCCCCATCCACTTACCCTTTCTATCGCATAATAATAGGTTCCCATTTTTAAATTAAATGTATTGCTATAGGATGGCAGATGGGTAATCTCGTTATAATCTACATATTCTTCAGACAATTCTGTTCCATTCTGTGAATATAGGTATACCCTGTAATCCATATACTCTGTTCCTGACACGTTAATCGTTAATTTTCCTGCCAATCCTAGATCCACCTTATAATAATCTATCTTATCGGTATACCCTAACAAACCTGTATATGTCTGCCCGATTTGTGCTACGTTTGCTGCCCCGGTTGTATCATCTTCATTCGTAAAACTTTCATTTGTTGCCTGAAAGTCAAAGCTAATCTGCCAATTTACAAAATAGTCATTGTTATGATCCACTTGAAGATAATATGTACCAGGGGTTAAATAATAATAATCCGAATATTCTAATTTTCCTGTTATGCTACTAAAGTCTTCGTTTGGCTTTAGCGATGTAATACGCTCTACATTAGCATCATATAATGGAAAATATGCCCAATTCATATCTGTCGACACTACATGAATCGACACTTTACCGGAGCTAGGTACTATAATCTTATATGACTTATCCTCTTTCCCTGCATAATTATATGTCGTTCCAAAACTCACCGACTGTGCCGTTTCACTAATACTGTCCGCTTTGACAGAAGATGACACAGCCATTACACCGAAGCATAACAACATACATAATTTTAATATTCTTGTTCTGATTGTTCTTTCCATAATCTGTTACCCCCTTTATCTTTTCGCCTGTATCAATTTACACAGACAATGTGCACCATTCTTTACTACAAATCCAAAATCATCCGGAATGTCTTTGCGTAGCTCCCGATCCGTCCCTGACACCTTAAGAACATACTGATCTGCAATTCCCGAACCAACAAATACACCATTACCTTTTGCACAGTGCTTCTTATGCCAGGCTTCCACAGTACGGATTCCCATATTACCCGACTCTTCACAAATGATAAAATATACCTGATATTCCGGCTCGTTCTTCTCCAATAATGTCTTAAGTTTATCTCTTCCGTCAACAGAAAGCTGCTCAAACAATTCAGAATAATCCTGTAACACATAGATAATTGGGTGAAAATCCTGACTATCGGTAAGATCCCCGCCACATGCTTTATAGGTGTTGTTACGTTGCACCAAAAGATTGAACATCTCTACAATCCGTTGTTCCATATCTTCTGTATGATGTGCCATTTCTCCCACATCCGGCAGACTTCTCTTCGGATCCAATACAATCACTTCATACGCTTGCATTTTCGTGAGAATCTCTAGGATTCCTTTCATCACTGGAAGAATCTGTTCCATATCCATACCGATTATTAAAGAGATTGGTAGCCCCTTTATATCCAGATATTGATACTCCAATGTCTCCTTACTGATTCCAACAAACACGTTTGACGATTCCACACACTCCTTAGGCAGGTTTTCTACCGTTACCGTCTCCGGCAACACCGGGATCTTCTTTGAACCCAAATCCCCATATTTTTGTTTCAATTCCTTACAGTACTCTCTGATAAATCCAATTATATTAGCGCCCTTTTCATTCACATATGCCGTCTGGAATTCATACACCTGCTCTTCCTTGAAAATTCCTCTTCCTTTATACTTGGACGGGAATGTTCCATTTACATTACCTAATACATTCGCATAATCTGAACTGTCATTTAACTGCAATACATACATCTGATTAAAGTTCTGCAAGATCCGATAACGAATGTCATTCGTATTCACCGCAGTCACAACAAAATAGATCCCATACTTGGTACCTTCTCTTGTAAAGTAAATGATATTCTCCTCATGCTCCTCATACTGTTCCAAAAAAGCTGCAAAATTGTTAATTACAACAACAATATTCGATATATTGTTGCCGGATTCCCGAATGTACGACTGAATATCCCCTCCATATGCCGCAAACAATTGTCTTCTGTCATTTATCTCCTGCTGCAACAGCTTAAACAGATTGGTAATCTTCTCATCATCACCCGACACCATAACTTCACCAACCTGCGGTGCCTCTGCAAATACCCGTAAGCTCTCTGATGAGAAATCCATGATATACAGATTCACCTGCTCTGCCGAATGATGTTTGCACAGCGAATATAACATTGCGGTAAGAAAGGTTGTCTTACCCATTCCTGCTGCACCGAACACTACCACATTTCCTCGTTCTGACAATGCTAATCTTAGTACGTCCTGTCTCTGTCTAGACGGATCATCAAACTCTCCGATTACCGGATTCAGGATCCATCCGGATTCCTGAATTGCATATTTCTCTTCCAGATCATCTACATAGATATATTCTGAGATTGGTTCTAACCACAACGGTCTCACCTGAATATGCTCATTTTCCGCAGTCTGTCTCAGATACTCCGTGATTGCATCCAACTGTTTTGGCGGATTCTTGATAATGTTCTTCCGACGCGGCTTCGCTGTTCGCACAACATGTCCGGTCATATCAAATACTTCAACACTATCATCCTTTTCAACCAGAACATGATCTGCCGGATAATATGGTGCACCCGCCCATGCAGATTGTCCCATCTCGAACAGCTCATTATAACCAACCTGAAGATAGAATCGACCGGTATCCGAAAGTTCTGCGGCATCTGGTCTTTTCAACATATCCATACTGTCTGCCCGCTCCTGAACCTTCAGACAGATCTTGAACTTAGAATTACTCCATATCTGGTCATCTACAACGCCTGCCGGTTTCTGAGTTGCCAGAATTAAATGAATACCAAGACTTCGACCAATTCGCGCTGCCGATATCAACTGTTCCATGAATTCCGGCTGCTGCGTCTTCAATTCTGCAAACTCATCAGAAATGATAAACAGATGCTGCAGCGGCTCCTCTACCATTCCGTCCCGATACAATCTCTGATATTTGTATATATCAATATTGCTCTCCCCAACTTTATTGCCTACCTGAATAAAGATTTCCTGTCGCCGTTTCAGCTCGCTTTGAATGGATATCAAAGAACGGTTCACTGCACCTCCATCCAGATTCGTTATAATTCCTGCTGTATGAGGCAGATGTTCAAAGGCTTTGGCCATACCACCGCCCTTGTAATCAATTAATATAAATGCAACCTCATATGGATGGTAATTGAGTGCAAGTGATAATATGTATGTCATAATAAATTCACTCTTACCGGATCCTGTCATTCCCGCTACCAGACCATGAGGTCCATGGTACTTCTCATGCAGATCTAACTTAAACAACTCCCCAAACGTATCAACTCCGACCGGTACCTCCAAAGAAACGGTAGGATCATTTTCTTTCCACCGGCTTAATGCGTTCAGATGCTCAATCTTTCCTACCCGGTACATCTCCAAAAATGTCAGCATCTTCGGAAGATTGTAAGCAGTTGCCATAATATCTAACTGAATATTTGCAAGCTGCATATTGCATAGATCCAGAGACCTGCGAATATAGATATCCGGTGTAAACGTTACTCTCTCCCCTGAAATATCTTTCTTATTAAAGATCCGGCCCGAATTTCCCTTCAGTTCCATAACCGTTGTACATTCCTTAGGAAGATCTTTGATCGCATCATACAACGTAATCACACCTACATTAATTCCGCTCTTCTGTTGATATAATAATTTCAACATATCTGCCTTGTTAGCAAGTTTGCGGTCTAAAGCAAGAATCATATAGTACGGCTTACAATCCCTTCTCTCCTCATCATGTAGAGGAATTCTCCATTTCATAACCTGCTCTATATAAGCAGAGATCTGCTTTAATTCCGCAGGATTCGTAGCGATCAATCGTTGCTTCTTTTCATTATCCCACAGATGTGGAACCCATCGAAGAGTCTCAAATTCCTTCATCTCTGCCGGATCGACTAATAATACAATCTTGAACTCATCGTAACTATAATACGTTACCATCTGCAATATGAGCCCCTTAGCAAATGCCAATACATCTACTCTTGGTCCGACAACGCCCGATATGTAATTCTCAAACAGGGAAACACTGATCGGCACCTGTTCTAATTTCTTAGGATTCTCACATATCTGTAGCATCTCATTCTGCAGATTATCATCCTCTAACATGAAACGTCTTTCCTGATATGTATAATGAATGTCTGCATCTCTATTCCCAATTCCAACTCGCAGTTTTAGGAAGTCATTCTGACCTAATTCCCGTTCCCACAGGCTGCTTTTCACCTTACATATCACATCATTACACTGTGACACAGTCAGGTAATTTTCCTGCAGAATCTCCCTCTGTCTAGCTGCTTCTTTATCAATATCCTGTTCACGATCTCTTAAATATTTCTTATATTTATACTGTCTCTTCTGTTCATTTGCTGCAGCCCTTTTCTTCTCATACCGCTTACTTAGAATCGGCCACAACACGGTTCCTAACAGCATACTTGAAGACATAACAATAGACGGAATCGCACTCGATACATTTCCATTCTGAATCGCATTATTAACAGCAAATAATCCTGTAGTTAAAGATGCCAGACCCATTGTCATAGAAGGTCCTATTGCTAACATGATCGGCATCTCTTCTCTTTGTTGATTAGTTGGAGGAGCATCAATCTTAATAGTACTTGTCTTAATATCTCTTTTGAAACGTGGCGAACAATAGAAATATTCATTTTCTGGTTCCGCGTAATCCTCCTCATCCCGATGTACCATATGCCGGCCTTCTAACGGAATGAATGTCTCCGGATCCAAATGCACCAATTGATCCGGATTATTCATTGCCCAGAATCCATTACCGATTATGATCTTCAGTCCCATAATATAGACAACATCTCCAGGATGCAGTGTACACCACTCTTTCACCCGATCATTATTCACATATATTCCGTTTGTACTGTTCTCATCATATATGATCCACTGATCCTCTTTCTTGGCAAATCTTGCGTGCGTAGAAGACACCACTATATTATGGAAATAGACCTGATTGCTCTGCGCTCTTCCAACATAAATGTCCCGGATTGCATTAACCGAATACTTGCAATACTGTTTACGATCTACCGTAACCGGTTCAACAAATAGGTAGTCATAACGGTCTGTCTCACTATCATATAGACAATATAGGCTATAGGCTTCTAACTGCACCTCCCGCATATATCTTCTCTCCTGGTCTACAACCTGGATCTTACGATTGGATTTGATAAACCATTGTCCCTGAATCCCCTCAATACTGATCAGTGGCAGTTGGATATTCTCTTTGGAATAGTCCATGATCCAATATTGTCCCTTTACCTTATCTGGCAAAGATATGCTATTCATACCATCTTTCTTTAGTAATGTAACAACCATTTTCTTCCTCTCTCACCCATAATGCATTACATTTTCCGCTTGAACAATTTGTTATATTTACCTAACATCTTTCTCATAATCTTGATTGTCGGCTGCTTTCCTATCTTCTTGAATGCATCTTTTCCGACATGCTTTACCTTTTCACTTCGTATTGTTATCTCGTTTAACTTCTTGCATTTATAAAATGCATGTTTGCCAATGCTCTGTACATTTTTCCCAATGTATACAGTTTGCAGTTTGCTGCATCCCTGGAATGCACTGTTCCCTATCTTCTTAACGTTGTTTCCTACCTTAACATGCTTAATCTTCTTATTATTCTGAAATGCTTTGGCGGCAATCGACGTTACCTTATACCGTTTCATCTTATATTTAATTTCCGAAGGAATCTCTACCGAACTTCCTTTTGTTCCTGCCGATATGTATTCCACATTTTTCTTCTTCGCATTTGTTATCTTGTATTGTCCGCTTTTACCAACCAGAATGGTTCCCTTTCCATTTCCATTCTTTACATTTCCCTTCTGCTTGATATTAGAGTCGGTCACATCCTTTTCCTCTGTCTGGGAATCAACCGGAACAATAGTCGCCTTTCCAACCGTAACGGTATCCGGCTGTGAAGGCGCCGGCTGCTGCGTTGTTGCCTGCTGTGTCGTTGGCTGCTGCGTTGTTGCCTGTTCTGTCGTTGCAGCCGCAACTTTACAATACCGGTACTGCACCTGTTCCTCAATCTCCCGATCTTCCTGTTCCTTCGGCTCCTTCAGACTATAATCCGACCAGTTATCCCATTGATAATAGGTATACACCGGTGTCTCTTCTCTATAACTATACTGCGTCTTATCTTCCACCTGTCTGCTATCGGTTGCAGTTGCTTCTTCTGTACTCCATGAAGACCAATCTCCCCACTGATAGTAATAATAAGTGATTGTTGCATCCCGGTAACTGTACTGTGTCTTATGTTGTGCCGGAACAGTCTGTGTCTCCTGATAATAATAGTGTTCCTTCTTGCCATTGTTAATATAATTGTAGGTTTTCTGTCCGTCATTCTTATAACTGTAACCGTGATTACAATACTGACCCGTGTCATAACTGGTAATTGGCGTATTCATCCACGGTGTATATACAATATGCCATGTTCCTCCCCGTTGATTTTTTGCGCAGGTCTCACAAAAGTGCCAGTATGTATTACTGGCATTATTCCATCTCTTATAACGATATTGCGTATATGCAGCCTGTGTCTGCACCTGTCTCGTCTGTACCTGTCTTGTCGAAGTACCTCCAACCGCGCCATCCTGCCATGCTGACCATCCTCCCCAGGTCGTCGTTGTATTATATTGTGTCCAGCCAGCCATCGTACTACTCGTACTGCTCGTTGTCTTCTTGTCTCTATAGTGATACTGCGTCCTTGTCTTAACAATTCTGGTATCACTATCGGTTACTTCCTCATCCTGCCAGTCAGACCACTTCGTCCACACCTGTTTTGTCTTAGAATCATCCCGTGTCCAACCATTATATTCCTCCTCTGAACTAGTCGCGGTCTGCTTATCCCGATACCGGTACATCGTACGTTGCTCAACCCGATATTCACTCGAATCGGCTGGCTTCACCGTTGACCATTCGCTCCATTGGTTATCTGCATTTACCTCAAGTCCACTTAATTGTGCCAATAGAAGAACCCCCATACACCCCGCTACTATTACATTCTTTGCTCTTCTCATGTTCATTCTCCCTTCATTCTAATTGCAACTTGGTTCCCGATCTTCCAATCATCAATATACTGCCTGGTGACGCTGTAACGGATGTTCCCGGAAGCAGCTTCAACCCATTTTCAAGCTGTGTCCCGTTCATAGAATAATTGGTAATACTATATAGACCATTTCCCTGTACCTCAATCGCACAATGTATCCGACTGATTGTCATATCCCGAAATACCAGATTGGCTACTTTGGCATCTCTTCCAATCACAACTTTCTCGTTCGGCTCCAATATGATTTCATTTCCCTGAAGCTCTCCCTCAAGACAAATTATCCCATATCTGCTCATTCTCTCCCTTTTCCTCCATCCGTCGCCCTCACAGCACCGTACCTTCCGACAACCGTTTCTGTTGCCTCTAAGGCATTGTTACCTTCTAACTCCGTCTGTTCTTCCATGATATTCTTTGCCAATGTACAATATGGACACTCTGCAAATTTATCACTGTCATAATAATGCCCCTTATCACATTTATGCAGAATCATATACATCCTCCTCATTTTCTTATATTATGAGGTTAGGATTAAAATGGTCTTTCGCACCTAACCTGATATCTACCGATTGCCTCATTACAAAGAATCAACCCAAACAAATTTGATTGTCTTCACTTCCTAACCACAATGTATCCCCTTGGCTGCATAGAATCACTGGTTCTACGATTCTATTGCCATCTCCCTGAAACATACCATTCTTGGAATAATCCCGGATCTCATACTTTCCAGACTGGCTATCATATATAATTCCACAATGCCGTCTGCTTATCCGTTTGTCATTCACCACAATATCCACCTGGGTTGCATCCCTTCCAATCCGAATCTCTTTATCACTATGAATTCGAAAATAAGTACCGATCAATTGTCCCTTGGTGAAAACAATTGCACCCAATCCATTCTGATTCAATGCCAGACTATGTGTTAATCGAATGTTAGCATTCTCTTCTTTTCCATTCCCTAATCCTTCATAATACTTGCGACTCATAGGAATATGCATTCCCTGCGCCACAATCTCTGTCCTGCCTACCGAATCGATCATCTTCTGATTGACCATATAACTTTGATGACATCGCAGGAAGCCTTTATCTGCTATCAGGCTTTCAATCTCATCTAATTTTGCATAAAATGTCAGTTGTTCTACCAATGTATAGGCTATTATCTTTCTTTTCTGGCTTTCAAAATATATAATCTTATCCAAAGACAATCTCTGTTCTTTTCCTTTAATCATTACATTGAGATAATCTGAACATTTATTCCGTTCTTCCATATATCTTCTTATATCTACTGCAATCTTCGCCTCATCTAACGGCTTAAGACAATATGCAAATGCTCTATAATTGTATCCCTCAAAAACATGTTCCTTCG
>USBM01000052.1 GCA_900552885.1 uncultured Clostridium sp.
AAGAGATTATCGGGATGTGGTTCCGGGACGGAATATTTAGCAGTTACTCCTTGGGGGGATCTGTATCCGTGTCATCAGTTTGTTGGAATGGAACAATTCAAGCTCGGTAATGTGGATACCGGAATTGAGAAGACGGATATTGTGGATGAATTTAAACTTTGCAATGTATATGCAAAAGACAAATGTAAAGATTGTTTTGCAAGATTCTACTGTAGTGGGGGATGTGCGGCGAATTCATATAATTTCCATGGTAATTTACTGGATGCATATGACATTGGCTGTGAATTAGAACGCAAACGGGTAGAATGTGCAATCATGATAAAGGCGGCGTTAGCCTAAAGTAAGGAGAGTAAAAGAATGAAGAAAGCAAAGAGAAACAGTGTGCTGACGATTGTGATCTTTCTGCTTGTGCTTGCACTTGGTACTTATACAGCAATGCAGGGACTTGGAAAGCATCATATTGGCAAGGCAGAGAATATTATCTTAGGTCTTGATCTTGCAGGTGGTGTCAGCATTACCTATCAGATCAAGGAGGATAATCCATCTGAACAGGACATCAAAGATACTATTCAGCGTTTACAACAGCGTGCGGATGTGTATTCTACAGACAGTAACGTGTACAAAGAAGGTTCAGACCGAATCAGTATTGAGATCCCGGGTGTGAGTGATGCAAACAAGATTTTGGAAGAACTCGGTAAGCCGGGAGCTTTGGAGTTCGTAGACGAAGATAATTATAGCAAGTTTGCATCCGGTCAGGAATATGAGACATTATTGACGGGTTCAGATGTTAAGAATGCATCAGCAGCAATCGATAATTCAGGAACAGTTCAGGAATATGTTGTGCAGCTTGCATTTAATGATGAAGGTACGAAGAAGTTTGCGGATGCAACAACAGCTAATGTTGGAAAGCGTATTTATATTATCTATGATGGTGAGGTTGCTTCGGCACCTACCGTTCAGACAGCGATCACAGGCGGTAGTGCAGTGATCAACGGTATGGAAGATGATGAAGAAGCAGAGCAGCTTGCACAGACGATCCGTATCGGTGCGCTTCCGTTAACTTTGGAAGAATTACGTTCGAATGAAGTAGGGGCAACGCTCGGTAAAGATGCACTTAGCACAACGTTGAAAGCCGGAGCCATTGGTATGGCAATCATTGCTGTGATCATGATCGGTCTTTATTTATTGCCTGGTTTCATTTCCGTGCTTGCATTGATCTCTTATGTTGTGCTGATGCTGTTATGTCTGAATGGATTCAATGCCAGTCTGACATTACCTGGTCTTGCGGGTATCGTGTTATCCGTTGGTATGGCAGTAGATGCGAACGTTATCATCTTTACCCGTATCAAGGAAGAGCTTGGAAAAGGTGCATCCGTTAAAAATGCGATCGATGCCGGATTTGATAAGGCGTTATCTGCTATTTTAGATGGTAATATTACAACCTTGATCGCAGCAGTAGTTTTGTATATTATGGGTATCGGTTCTATCAAGGGATTTGCCCTTACATTGGGAATTGGTATTGCGTTGTCTATGTTTACAGCACTTTTCGTAACCAAGCATCTGTTAAAGGCAGCATTTACATTAGGGTTACAGAGTCCGAAGTTATATGGTGCAAAGAAGGAACCGAAGGTTCGCGGATATGTGAAGTTTTCGAAGGTTGCATACACAATTTCGATTATTGCAATTGCGGCAGGATTGATCGCATTGCCGGTATTTAAGAGTAAGACGGGTTCTACTTTGAATTACAGTTTAGAGTTCACCGGTGGTACTTCGATGACTGTTAATTTTGAAGAAAGATATGATCTGGCTAAGGCAGAAAGTGATATTCTTCCGGTTATCGCGAAGGCAGCTAATATCTCGGAAGCAGATGTTCAGGTGCAGAATGTACAGAATTCCAATGAGATCGTATTCAAGACTTCTGAACTTTCAAACGATCAGAGAGAGGCAGTTCAGACTGCGTTAGAGGATAATTTTAAGATCAAAGAGTTCAATATGGAGAATATAAGTTCTACGATCAGTAGTGAGATGCAGAGAAATGCAATCGTTTCGGTGTTGATCGCAACGATATTGATGTTGATCTATATTGCAATCCGATTTAGTGATGTGAAGTTTGGTGCAGCAGCGGTTGTTGCTTTGTTGCACGATGTATTAGTTGTATTTGCGGTATATTCGATCGGACGGTTGTCCGTTGGTAATACTTTCATTGCATGTATGCTTACAATTGTTGGTTATTCCATCAATGCAACGATCATTATCTTTGACCGTATCCGTGAGAACATGGTAACGATGAGCAAGGACAATTATGCAACGATTGTAGATACTTCTATTTCACAGACATTGACAAGAACCATCTATACATCACTTACCACATTTGTAATGGTATTTGTATTGTATATTATGGGTGTAACTTCGATCAAAGAGTTTGCACTTACTCTGATGTGTGGTATTGTCTGTGGTGCATATTCTTCTGTATGTATTACCGGTCCGTTGTGGTATATGCTTAAGACTAAGATGGGTAAGGAAGATAAGAACACCGGATCTAAGAAGATAGCGAAGAAGAAAGCAAAGAACGCATAAAGAATCAGAAATATATAGGGACATGGCACATTACCATGTCCCTATCATGTTTCATTAGGAGATTAGAATATGGCAGAACAGAATTGGCTTATACGAATGAAACGGGCAGATTTCAATGCTCTGGGCGAACAGTTTTCGATCGATCCGGTTGTAGCGAGGGTTATGGTAAACCGGGATATTCCGCAGGAACAGTTTGACAGTTTCCTGCATCCGGATCTTAACAATCTATATGATCCTTTTTTAATGGAAGACATGAATCAGGCAGTCCGGATTATTATTCATGATATCGAAGAAGGGCATCGGATCCGGATTGTTTCGGATTATGATGTGGACGGTGTCATGTCTAATTATATTTTGTATGCCGGTTTCAAGCGCATTGGTGCAGAAGTGGATTATGTCATTCCCCATAGAGTAAAAGATGGATATGGAATTAATGAAGAGATTATTGCCCAAGCTGCTGAGGATGGAATTCATACGATCGTGACCTGTGATAATGGAATTGCGGCAAATACAGCACTTTCTAAGGCGAAAGAGCTGGGAATGACAGTGGTTGTTACGGATCATCACCAGGTGCCGTTTATGATGGATGGCGAGATAAAGAAGTATATACTTCCCCCTGCGGATGCGATTTTGAATCCTAAGAAAGCGACTTGTACATATCCGTTTGATGATCTGTGTGGAGCGGGCGTTGCATATAAGTTGATTCAGGCGTTGTTTCAGAAACGGGAGATGCCGGAAGAGGAGATGCAGCAGTTTTTGGAATTTGTTGCAGTGGCGACAATATGTGATATTGTGTCGTTGACAGACGAGAACCGGACATTCACCATCAAGGGATTAGAGAAACTGAATTATTCAGAAAATGCGGGTATGAGGGCATTGCTTCGGGTCAATGAACTTTCGGATGTGATGGTGAATGAATATCATGTCGGCTTCAAATTAGGACCGTGTATCAATGCCAGTGGACGTTTGGAGAGTGCAGTTGCAGCCCTGGAATTATTTACGGAAACAGATACGGATATGGCAATTGCAAAAGCCACGCATCTGAAAGAAATGAATGAAGAGCGTAAAGAAATGACGATGGCAGGGGTGGAACGTGCACAGGAATACATTAAGAATATGGAGCCAATGAAAGTAATGGTGATCTATCTTGCGGATTGTCATGAAAGTCTTGCGGGGATCATTGCGGGCAGGATCCGGGAGTTGTATCATCATCCGGTTTTGGTAGTGGTAGACAGTGACGTTCCCGGAGTGTTGAAAGGATCCGGACGTTCTATCGAAGGTTATCATATGTTTGAAGCATTGCAGGCGTGTGGCGATCGATTGCTTAAGTTTGGCGGTCATGCCATGGCGGCAGGATTTTCCCTGCAGGCAGGTCAGTTTGATGCTTTTGTAAAGATGTTGAATGAGAACTGTACCTTGACAGAGGAGGACTTTATTCCAACCGTACATATTGATGTCCCAATGCCAATGTCTTATGTGACAGAGCCGCTTATTAAGCAGTTAGATGCACTTGCACCATTTGGTAAAGGAAATGAGAAACCGGTATTCGCACAGAAAGACCTGAATGTGTTATCTGCGAAGATCATGGGTAAGGATCGTAATGTGGTGAAGCTTACCTTAGAGGACAAGGATGGTCATATTTCGGAAGGAATCTATTTCCGTGCACAGGAATTTGAAGAGAATATTGTCAGTTGGTTTGGGCAGGAGGAGTACGACAAGTTGCTACACGGATGGCTCAACAATGTTATTCTGAATATTGTATATTATCCTACCGTTAATGAATTCAATGGTAACCGTACCATTCAGATGCAGGTGAAGCGTTATGCAATGGCGACCGTGCGCGAAGTCCTGTAAAAGGGAATGTATACTTTATGAAATCAGATGAGTCGGAGTTAGTCTCAAATAACACAAAGTTCGTGCAAATTTGAATAAGGTTTTATAGCATATTTTACAAAATTGGCAGTTGTGGATAATTTTTTCGTTACATCCTTGAAAATATAGGCTATACTATATTTTATGAACGACTTGAAAAAAAGGAAAAGAAGGTGGATATATGGCAGGCTTAGTAAATACAGACAAAGAACTTAGTACTCCAAAGGATTTTACACCGCCGGAGGAACTGTATAAGACCTTGATCGATAAGGTATTAGAATATCATCCGAATACAGATATCACCATGATTGAGAAGGCATATAAGATTGCAAGTAAGGCGCATGAGGGACAATTGCGCAAATCCGGTGAGCCATATATCATGCATCCGCTTTGTGTAGCGATCATTTTAGCTGAGTTAGAGTTGGACAAAGAAACAATCGTAGCAGGCATTTTACATGATGTGATAGAGGATACCGTTATGACAACAGAGGAGATCTCGGAGGAATTTTCGCCGGAGATCGCTTTGTTAGTAGATGGAGTTACCAAGCTGACACAGCTTAATTTTTCGCAGGATAAGATAGAGTTACAGGCAGAGAATCTTCGTAAGATGTTTCTTGCTATGGCAAAGGATATCCGTGTGATTCTGATCAAACTTGCTGACCGTCTGCATAACTTAAGAACATTGCAATATCAGACACCGGCAAAGCAGATTGAGAAAGCCAGAGAGACGATGGATATATATTCTCCGATCGCACATCGTCTTGGTATCAGCAAGATCAAGGTTGAATTGGATGATCTTTCCCTGCAGTATTTAGAGCCGGAGAAGTTCAAAGAACTGAAAGCAGAGATTGATGAACGGTTAGAAGAAAGGGAGACCTTTATCGAGACGATCGTACATGATGTGAAGGAATGTATTGAAGAAGCAGGGATCAAGGCAGAGATCAATGGACGTGTCAAACATTTTTTCAGTATTTATAAGAAGATGGTCAATCAGAATAAGACATTAGATCAGATATATGATATCTTTGCGGTGCGTATTATTGTAGATACTGTCAGAGATTGTTATGCGGCATTAGGAATTATTCATGAGAAGTACAAGCCAATCCCGGGGCGTTTTAAGGATTATATTGCAATGCCGAAGTCTAATATGTATCAGTCGTTGCATACGACACTGATCAGTAAGAGTGGACAACCGTTTGAGATCCAGATCCGTACATATGATATGCATAAGACGGCGGAATATGGTATTGCTGCCCATTGGAAATACAAAGAGAATCTGTCCGGAACCACGAAGGATAAGGAAGAGGAGAAGTTAAGCTGGCTTCGCCAGATCTTAGAATGGCAGAGAGACACTGAAGATAATAAGGAATTTATGAGTACGGTTAAGACGGATTTAGATCTCTTTGCAGAGCAGGTATATTGTTTCACCCCAAATGGAGATGTGAAGAATCTGCCGGCCGGTTCCACACCGATCGATTTTGCATATAGTATTCATTCCGCAGTTGGCAATAAGATGGTTGGTGCCCGGGTTAATGGCAGACAGGTGCCGGTTACGTATACATTGCAGAATGGTGACAGGGTAGAGATCATTACCTCACAGAATTCCAAGGGACCGAGTCGCGACTGGTTGAGTATTGTAAAGTCTGCACAGGCACGGAACAAGATCAATCAGTGGTTTAAGCAGGAGTTCAAAGAAGATAATATCAGCAGAGGCAAGGAATTGTTATCCCAGTATTGTAAGACAAAGGGGTATAATCTTGCAGCGTATTCCAAGCCGGAGACACTGAAAGCTGTAATGGTTAAGTATAATTTCCGGGATTGGGATTCTGTCTTAGCGGCAATCGGACATGGAGCCCTTAAAGAAGGTCAGGTCATGAATAAGCTGATGGAGACCTACAATAAGGAAGAGAAGGCCAAGATGACAGAGGATGAGCTGTTAGAGCAGCTCAACCAGAGTGCAGATCTGCACCGCACCAGTCATTCCAAAGGCGGTATCACGGTACATGGAATTGATGATGTCGCAGTACATTTTTCCAAATGCTGCTCTCCGGTACCGGGAGATGAGATTGTTGGATATGTTACAAGAGGTCGTGGAATTTCGATTCATCGTACCGATTGTGTGAATATAGTGGGAATGAATGACAGTGATCGCTCCCGTTTGATTGATGCAGAGTGGCAGGAGGATGCGGCAAGCAATCCGGCGGCAACGTATTCTACAGAGATCCGTATATTTGCGGCAGATCGGACAGGAATGTTATTTGATATCTCAAAAGTGTTTACGGAAGCGAATATCAATGTAACAGCAATCAACAGTAAAAGTAATAATAAGAATGAACGGGCAACTTTTACGGTGTCCTTTGATATTAAGACGGTAGACCAGTTGAATCATGTGATCTCGAAGATCCGCATGATTCCGGGCGTATTGGATGTAGAGCGAAGTGTAGGCTGATAACCGGTATTTCTGTAATAGATGGACAATGTTTTACAGGAGTTAAGAAAGGATAGGATCAATGGCAGATTTGGAGATCTTTCGTAAGACAGTTGGAGAACTGGGTACGAATTGTTATATTTTAGTCAATCATGATAGGGGAGAGTGTGTTGTGTTTGATCCGGCAGCGGAAGCAGATGCATTGATCGAGATCTTTCACAGTCCCGGGTTTCAATTGAAAGCAATCTTTTTGACGCATGGACATTATGACCATATTGGTGCAGTCAAGGCATTGAAGGATGTATTTGGTGTGCCGGTCTATGCATCAAGGGAAGAGAATGAACAGGTATTAGGTGACTTGTCTGTGAATCTTTCTGCCATGTTTGGCAATCCAATGACACTGCAGGCAGATGAGGTGTTGAGAGATGGACAGAAGGTTGATATCATCGGAACGACACTGACCTGTATTCTGACACCGGGGCATACTGCCGGTGGTATGTGCTATTATTGCGAGGAATTGCAGTCTGCCATTGTGGGAGATACATTGTTCTGTGGCAGTGTTGGTAGAACAGATTTTCCGACCGGCAATGGAACGGTATTGTTACAGTCTATCCGGGAAAAGTTATATACTCTGCCGGATGAGACAAAGATCTTTCCGGGACATATGGATGGCTCGACGATCGGTTGGGAGAAGAAGAGTAACATGGTTTGCGGAGTGCATGAAGAATGATATATTTAGAACAAAATGCAGAATATTATAACAATGATATACGAGCCATGCTACAGGCGTTTTTTGATAACGAGAAAGTAATCACGAAGCAGGATGGGACGAGACTTGCACTGAGAGTAGTCTATACAGAGGATGTGGATGTAGAGACTGAGGTGGCAAAGGGCGGCTATGTTACCTACACACTGTCTGATGAGGAAAACTATGAAAATAGTAAAACCGTTGTTGTAGATTACCTCAATCGTAAGCTGGCAAGAAATCCACTGAAAGCTGCGTTATATCATATGTTGTCAGAATATACAGGTAAGACGCTTCCGTGGGGGAGCATGACAGGTGTGCGGCCAACCAAGGTGGCTACGGAACGATTGGAACACGGAGCGACAGAAGACGAGATCCGGAGGTTATATACGGATACGTATCTGACCATTCCGCAGAAAGCAGATATCTGTATCGAAGTAGCGAAGAAGGAGCAGCAGTTATTCCGGAAATTTGATTATGAGAAGGAATACTGTATCTATATTGGAATTCCATTTTGTCCGACAAGGTGCCTGTATTGCTCCTTTACATCTTATCCGATTGCGATATATGCGGATAAGGTAGAGGCATACCTGCAGGCATTATATAAAGAGATGGAATTTGTAGCGGGATCAGCGGCATATAAGGACAAGCGGTTAGTGGCGGTCTATGTGGGTGGTGGTACGCCAAGTGCACTATCTGCGGAGCAGTTAGAGGCATTGATCACAAAGTTGCGGCAGACTTTTGATATGCAGTATGTGCGGGAGTTTTGTGTGGAGTGTGGAAGACCGGACAGCATTACAATGGATAAGCTGGTCACGCTTAAGAAAATGGGCGTAGAACGAATCAGTATCAATCCACAGACAATGTCAGATGAGACACTTAAACTGATCGGACGGGCACACAGTGTACAACAGACCAAAGAGGCGTATGCCATGGCGAGGCAGGCAGGATTTACGAACATTAATATGGATATGATCGTAGGTCTTCCGGGTGAAGAGATGGCAGAGGTCGAGCATACATTAGAAGAGATTGAGAAGCTGGCACCGGATAGTCTTACCGTACATTCGTTAGCGATCAAGCGTGCAGCGAATTTGAACATTGAGATGGAGCGGTATCATAGTCTGATCAAGGGAAGCACGAACGAGATGCTGCTTGCAGTCGATGATTGTGCGAGAAGATTGCATTTATTTCCGTACTATCTGTATCGGCAGAAGAATATACCGGGTAAATTAGAGAATATCGGATATGCAGCAGAAGGAAAAGAATGTATTTATAACATTCTTATCATGGAAGAGAAGTTAGATATCCTTGCGATGGGAGCCGGGGCATCCTCTAAGTTTGTATTTCATCAGGAAAACCGGATTGAGCGTGTGGAGAATGTGAAGAATGTAGACGAATATATCAATCGGATTGATGAGATGATAGAGCGGAAACGGCGTATGTTTGAAGGAGTGATAGGATGATAGAAGCAGATCGGGATGATATAGAAGTAGATGAGATGTCGGCATATTTGACAGAAGATCTGAAGACGGAGATCGCACATGGGATTGAAGTCAGCCGGTTAGCGGGAATGCTTGCCAGAGAGTTGAAATTAGATTCGGAATTCTGTCATGATATTGAGGTGGCCGGTATGCTTCATGATATTGGGAAGCTTCGGGCAAGCACTTATCTGTATGGTGGTGATGATGACACACTGAATGTAGAGAAGATGAGATATGTAAGACTTCATGCCGGATTAGGATATGAAGTGGTAAAAGCAGAGGGATATTCTGACCGGGTGTGTGAGATGATCTTACATCATCATGAGAATTACGATGGCACAGGGTATCCGGACAATTTAGTCGGGGATGCGATTCCGTTAGGTGCAAGGGTTCTCCGGGTGTGTGATGTTTTTGTGGCACTGACCTCGGATCGCCCATACCGGAAAGCGTTTGACAGTAAGACGGCGGTAGAATTGCTGATCGAAGAGGTACGGCATTTTGACATGAAGGTGTTCCTTCCGTTTCAAAGTATTGTGTATGATGAGATTAAACGGAAAGAATTAGAGGAAGATACGCAGGATAAGCTTGTATTTCATGCATAGCGAAACTCTTAAAAAGCAAAATATGCCCGCTAAAGATATGCAACTTGCGAGGAATTTGATCCCTTTGTGATTTTATTTTGGTGCGGAAGAATCATGGATGATGTTTTTCCGTTATATGCAATTACTATATGGAAAAAGAAGGAGAGAATAAAGATGGCAATGAAGAAAAAACCGGTAACAGGTATGAAAGATATATTACCGAGAGAGATGGAGATTCGTGATTATGTGATCGGACAGATTAAGGAGACATATAAGACATTTGGTTTTTCAAGTATGGAAACTCCTTGTGTAGAACATATTGAGAATTTAAGTTCCAATCAGGGTGGAGAGAATGAAAAACTGATCTTCAAGATCTTAAAGCGTGGTGACAAATTAACCGCAGCAGTTCCAAAGGCAGCAGAGGATGCAAACGTATTAGTAGACGGTGGTCTTCGTTATGATCTGACATTGCCACTTTCGAGATATTATGCGAATAATGCGAATGATCTGCCGAGTCCGTTTAAGGCATTACAGATGGGAAATGTGTGGAGAGCAGATCGGCCACAGAGAGGTCGTTACCGTCAGTTCATGCAGTGCGATATTGATATTTTAGGTGAGCCGACTATCTTAGCAGAGATCGAGTTGATTACGGCTACGACAACATTGCTTGGTAAGATTGGATTTGAGAAGTTCACGATCCGTTTGAATAACCGTAAGATGCTCAAAGCAATGGCAGCATACAGTGGATTTGGCGAGGCAGATTATGACAGTGTATTTATTACATTAGATAAGATGGATAAGATTGGATTAGACGGTGTAAAGGAAGAATTGATCGAGCAGGGCTTTGCAAAGGAGTCTGTCGACAAGTGTCTTGCCCTCTTTGAAAATGTCGGCCAGGATGTGGCAGGGGTACGTTACCTCAAAGATACATTAGGAGAATATTTAGAAGTAGGTGTGGCAGAGGACTTAGAAACTATTATGGCAAGTGTAGATGCAACCAAGTCTGCTGATTTTAAGATTGTATTCGATCCTACCCTGGTAAGAGGAATGGGATATTATACTGGTCCGATCTTCGAGATCTCTATGGATGAATTTGGCGGATCTGTCGGCGGCGGTGGACGTTACGATGAGATGATTGGTAAGTTCACCGGTCAGAATACGCCGGCTTGCGGTTTTTCGATCGGATTTGAGCGAATTGTTATGCTCTTATTAGAGAAAGATTATCAGGTGCCGGGAAAAGGAGAGAAGACCGCTTACCTTGTTGAGAAGAATATGCCACAAGATAAGATGCTTACCATCTTACAGCAGGCAAATGAAAAGCGTAAGAATGGGGAGCAGATCAATATTGCAATCATGAAGAAGAATAAAAAATTCCAAAAGGAGCAGTTGGAGAAAGAAGGCTATACGGCGTTTGAGGAGTTCTTCACAGACCGTATGTAATTTTTACCCTTGCACAGCGTAAGTGAGGACGGACGCGCATGTGTTTTAGGTTGTGAACCCGGCTTTTGGGTGGTGTCATGTTGCAGCAGGCACATTCGCATTACGACTCGCACGCAACAGTACTAGCACTCCTACTAATAAGCG
>USBM01000053.1 GCA_900552885.1 uncultured Clostridium sp.
CTTTTATCTCATCGATCGTTCCGGTCAATTCCTTTTCTTCTGCTGTTTCTTCTGTTGTTTCCTTTGTTGTTTCTTCTGTTGTTTCCTTTGTTGTTTCTTCCTGTTGTTCAGCCTCACTACTACTTGCTGTTGTATTGTCCTGCTTGCCCTCGGCCTGTCCACAGCCGCCTAATAATGCAGCACAACACATTATACTTACCACCATTGCAATCAGTTTCTTCTTCATTATTAATATACCTCTTTTCTTTATTATAAGTGTTCTCTGAACACTTCCCGAACAGATTAGCATACCGTTTAATGCATGTAAATAGCATAGGTTCAAAATTAAAGAAATCTTCATTATTTAATCGTAATCCCAATCTCACACTGCATTCACCATCCACAAGGCAATCATAAGAAGCTGAAATATCTGTTTTATCTCTTCTCCATCACAACGATCCGGTTGGATATATTCCGTACTGCCGGAATCTTTCCGATCACATGATAGATTGGCATAAGCTTTTTCATACCTTCTACTAAGCTGACTTCCTTCTTGTATGCAAAGGAAGGAACCATCTGCTCCAACAGTTTTCCATTCTTAATACCCCATGTGAATTTGGCATTACTTCCCTCAATCGACTTCTCCTTAACATGCTTTACTACAAACGGAGACATAACCTCGATCAGCACCATTGCTTTTGGAAATGCCTGATCAATAATTGACAAGATCTGCCGGATATCCGCCTCCTTTAAATACATGGAAAGTCCTTCAATGACAACCAGCACATCCTCTCCTTCATATGTAATATCATCTATATAAGAGGCATCCATTGCAGATTTGGCAATCTGATAGATTGGTCCATCTTCTGTCAGAAAGCGTTCACGCACCTCCATTGTCTCTGGCAGATCTATATTGTACCAGCGCAGATATTTTCCTTTCATACGGTAACATCTTGTATCCATGCCACAGGCAATATTCACAACAACCGTTTTCGGATGTTTGGCCAAATACTTTCCTACCATCTCATCTAACACAATTGTTCTGGCAATCACACCAGATGACATTGCACTATCTTTATCTGCATTGGAGAAATCATAATCTAATTGGGATACGATCTCTGCCGCCATATCATCTTTGATCTTTGGGTTCGGCTTCATCGATTCCTTCGCTCTTGCATATAAGGTCTGAATCATAGTCTCCGGTACACCTGTTACATTTACTTTTTCTTTCATCATCTTGTCATCCTTTCCACCGTAACGTTTGTTATAAAATGTTATGTTGTAAAAAAAGCTCCACAGCTAATTGCTGTGAAGCTTTCTTAAACTCTCTATTAACCTGTCTGTTCCACCCTCGGCATATATGCCGACCTGTTTTACCAGATACAAACTGTATTCCATATCATAATCCTCTTTTACAATCTCCAAGCAGCTATCTAACCGCTGCTTTGCTAATATCCTGATCAGTCTCATGTCTGGCGGTGTTCCTAACCTGCTCTGATAATAGGTCTGAAACGACTGCTGCATCATCTGCTCGATTCGATTCCGGAATCCCTCATAGCAGCTTCCCTGCGCCTTCTCCATGATAACAATGGCTTCTTTCCTGTGCTTTAAGATGAACTGCATCAACAACACATCCACATCTGCACCTTCTGACGAATCCTCTAACTCCATCTGCATACATCTTGCCAGCATCTTCTCATAACTTTCTACTAACGGTTGCAGGATTGCCCGAAATAACGCCTCCTTATTCTCAAAGGAAAAATACATTGCTCCGGTCGTAACTCCTGCCCGGTTGCAAATCGTCCTGAGACTTGCCTTTGCATATCCATTGGTATAGAACTCTTCCAATGCCGCCTGTTTTATCTTTTCAATGGTTTCTTCTTTATTATTCATCATAACACCTGTTATGTTAGTCTAATCTAACTCTTTTGTCAAGAGGCTTCTTGACTTTCCATATTCAGTGTGCTATAAAGTAAACAGTGTTTACCAAATAGACACATTTATTCCACGTCATACTGTCAGAAAGGAGACGGTCATTATTCGCGAAAGTTCAAAAGAAACAAAAGAACTGATCTTAAGAAGTGCTATGGATATCTTTCTCGAAGCAGGCTATCAGGACGCCTCTATGCGAAAGATTGCAGCGAAAGCCGGCATCACCGCCGGAGCTATCTATAAACATTTTTCCGGCAAAGAAGAAATGTTTGAAGAGATATTTAACGCAAGTGGAAGAAAACTTATGAGTATTACCGAATCCATGATGGGCATGGACTTCACGGTTCTGTCTGATGAGGATTTGATAAAGATTCTATATTCGCGAGTCTCCCTACAAGCATTTGAGTTATTACAGGAAGACATGAAGCTATTTCATATGTTATTGAAAAATGATTCTGGAACCTATATCGAACGTTTCCGCACTACTTACATAGAACGCTGTACTGAATTTGCAGCCAATTATTACGAGGAATTATATCGACGCGGTATTGCCTCTAAGAAATTACCATATAAGACCATATATATGCTTTCTTCATTAGAATTTTCCATGGTATGTGAGATAATCACAGATGACGCCTGCCAGAATGGAATCACATCGGAGATGAAGACCGCATTTACAGAAGCAATGAATATTCTGCTCCACGGATTAGAGGCAGAACTTGGAATTCATTATCATACAGGAGGAAACAAAGCATGAAGAATACATTTGGTGTCAAATTAATCTATCAATTTTATCACAGTTCTGTAAAAGCCGAATTGAAACGGCGGGGTTTCTCTAAAGATATAGCAAAAAAGATCGCAAAAGAACATGAACGGATCGTAGAACGTGCGAAAGATATCGGCAACTCCAAATTACTGAGTTCATACATCATGGGAAGTTATTTTATTGCATTGAATCGCAGCACCGGAAGATCTGCTGAGGAAAATTACGAGATCTTCCGCGATGGATTATGTGCCTCTAAGCTGTTTCATAAAGTGATGGGGGATGCAGATAGTTACTTAGATCCTAAGAGAATGCCCGGAAGACTGCAATGGTCTGAGGATAGTCACAAACACAAATATAAAAATGACTGGGTTGTTGACATTCTGCCGGGAAATGATGAATACGATCTTGGTTACGATTATCACGAATGTGGCATCTGCAAGCTATGTCAGGATGAAGGATGTCCGGAACTGGCAGCTTATCTGTGCCGGATGGACTATGTGCTTGCCGATATCATGCACATGGAATTAGTAAGAACCGGAACGATTGCAGAGGGTGCATCCTACTGTGATTTCCGTTATAGCAGACCACACAAATAATTTACGAATCCTTACACGTTAAGAACCGATTATTTCAGAATATGAGAAAAGATGAGGGACATTGTATGAGCAAAAAGATCATTAAAAAGGGAACTGTACAGGAGACATTATTTAAGCATTTAGATAAGTCCCTTATGTGTCAGATCATCGAGATTAAATTCCGGTAGATTCTCAAATCCTCATCTTTGAAAACATTGAAGATTACTTTCTTGATCCGGTCATCCTTTTCAAGATATTCTTTTACAGTAGCAGTCGCAATCTCTGCGGCCCGCTGCTGTGGAAAACGGAATACACCCGTAGACAGACAGCAGAATGCAATCGACTCTGCCCCGGTATCTGCCGCAGGCTTCATACATTCCCTATAACATTTTCTGTGAAAGAGCAGTCTTTTGGCATTATATAGGTATTACATGGATACCTTATATAGATTATCGACAACCACTATATCTCCTATACAATCCTCAATGTAGGAACAGGGCACGAACTACAAGGCCACCTTATAACGCAAAGATATGACTAAAAAACAACATAGTCGATACTACGTTGTCTTTCCGCTCAATTCGCTGTCATGCTACAAACACGCTCTCTTTTCTTCCAGCTTACAAAACCATACATATCATTAAAGAAGAAGATCACAAAATTCACCACTACCGGGATATAAGCTGGATTCTCCATGGAAGCCAGCACCCATAGCACAATCAACACAATATCATTTGACGCATAGCCAAGTGCGTAATATGAAGATCGAAGCATTGTAAGCGATGCCGCAAGAAAACTGGTCGTAACCGATATGGTACTGAACACAATATTCGGCGTCTTAAGCACATACAGAATATAATAAAACACCGCCGTCGTTATCGTTCCAAAGAACAGAAGTCCCACAATATGTCTGCCATTCAACTTCTGAATCGCGACCTCTTTGCCGTTCTCTGCCGGATTCTTAATCCAGGTAATCGTCGACCATATCGCCATCGGCATTGTCATTCCAAGATAGGTGATCATTTCACCCCAATAGCAAAACCTCCATGATATGATCCCATATAAAATGCTGAATACAACCATCAATATCTGTGCCCATACATTCCCCTTTGCTGCAAAGATCAGGGACGTGATTCCAATACACGCCGCAACCAGGGTCAGAATATCAACATCGCCCGATACCAGATTGGAAATGATCACGATCAATAAAGATCCTATCCAAAGTGTCCATTCCTTTTTCGTTAAATCTTTTATTGGATTATTCATTATACGCTCCTTTCAATAAGAAAGCGCCAGTATTTTCTATCTTCTAAGACCTAACGATAGAAAATCTGACGCTTAACTCTCCTACCCGGTGGCAGAAAAGTATCGTGTTCTATTCAATTCCTTATTGTTTATAACACATAATATGATGCTTGTCCAGAGGGTATTCTCCTGTATTATAATCTTCCACCATATACCTGGAATCCGCTACTGGCTCCATAACTTTCGCCTTAAATAAAATGTGTCCAGACATGCTCCTCTGTTTCCGGCATACCGTACTTCTCTTTTCCGAGTGCAATACTCTTCATAAGGAATGTCATATTCCGGGCAAGTACACGCATCGTCTGTTTCCCTTCCTCATCCATCTCGGCCTGCCCCGGTTCCCGTCCATGAATACTGTTCCAATACTGACTCGATGCAATCGGCATATTCGAGATTGTGAAATACTTATTGAGTTCATCAAAGGTTGCGGAACAGCCGCCTCGTCTTGCACATACCACACTGGCACCAACCTTCATTGACTTGTCAAATGAAGTGCTGTAGAACAACCGGTCAAGACATGCGATCAAGGTTGCATTAGCAGATGCGTAATAAACCGGACTTGCGATCACAAGACCATCTGCCTCTTCAAACTTTGGTGCAAGCTCGTTCACAACATCATCAAACACACATTTTCCCTTTGTACTACAGGTTCCGCAGGCAATACATCCCCGAATATCCTTGTTGCCAATCTGAACCGTCTCTACCTCAACACCATTCTCTTCAAACACTTTCTCCATCTCTTTTACAGCCACCGTTGTGTTCCCCTGCACTCTGGGACTACCGTTAATAATCAATACTTTCATCCGTATCTCTTCCTTTCTGCTACAATTGTATTATATATACTTTCATATATATCACATTATGATTTCAAGCTATAATCATTACATCGTAAACCTGCTCTTATCTACCTCGTTCTGTCGTCAGAAATTGCCGATAGAATCTTACCCCTACCAGGCTGGTTATCACCTCTGTAATTGGAAATGTCATCCAGAACCAGTTAAGACCAAACCTGGAAAACAGAAATCCTAATGGCACAAACAACACCATTGTCCGTATCACCGTAAGCAGCGAACTTTTCAGACTCGAACCAACCGCCTGGAAAAATACCGGAAAGATCAGCGAGGTAACCATAGGCAAAAATCCTACTCCAATGAACCGGAATCCCACCTTTCCAATCTGAATTACTATCGGATCTGAACTGAAAACGCTTAACATCGGCCCCGGAATTGTCAAAAAGCAAAGCGTTCCAAACGCCATCAATATCTCGCCAAATAGAACAGAATCCCGCAATGTTCTCTTACAACGTTCTATATTATGTGCCGCATAATTGAAACTGATCACCGGAACAATACAGGTCTGCATGGCTCCAAGTGGAATAAAAAAGAATGTCTGCCATTTATAATATAGACCCAATGTTGTAACAGCCTGATCTGAAAAACCGGAAAGGATCAGATTCAATCCAAAGATATAAAAGGTATATGCCGACTGCATCAATATATTCGGTGTTCCCAGCCGGAAGATTCTCGCAATATGTCCCGGATATACCTCCCTGTCCGGTGATCTTCTATAACCGGTTCTTCCCACGATCATTGCTGCCACAATCTGTCCGGCAACCGTTGCTACAGCAGCACCGCCAATTCCCATCTCCGGCATTCCGAACAAGCCAAAGATCAGAATAGGATCTAATATGATATTCGTAACAGCACCTAAGATCTGTGCGACCATTGGTGTCTTCATGTCGCCCTCTGCCTGTAACACCTTCGTCCATATACTTTCCAAAAACAGGCCAAAGCTAAACACACAAACGATCCTGCCATAACGAATCACATCAACAATTACCGTCTGTGAATTGGTTGACAATCTGGCATATGCCGGCATGATCAGCCAACAGATAACTGCGAACGAAAACCATAACGCAACCGCAAGCGGCGTTCCCACTCCTGCGTACTCGTCTGCATCCTTCTTACAACCTCCCCCTAATTTTGCAGCCATAACCGTATTGATACCTACTCCCGTTCCAACCGCTAATGCGATCATAAGAAGCTGTATCGGATATATGATTGAAAGTGCCGTCAGCCCCGATTCCGAATACCGTCCGACAAACAAACTATCTACAATATTATATAATGCCTGAATTAACTGTGCGAGCATAACTGGTGGTGCAAGTTTGAACAATATCCTGCTTATTCTCTCTGTACCATATAATTCTGTTGTATCCATCTGTATTTCCTGCCATTCTTCATAAATTACACACATTCTAATGCGGAAACTATGTATAGTCAACTCCTAATCAGAAGCTGAAATATCCGAGTGAAATAATCATTCCATCCGCATGAATCCTGACATCATACATGCGCCTGCTGCGCCTGCCTCCATCACCTGTGGCAGGCGTTTCTCATTCATTCCCCCAATGGCATAGACCGGAACCGGGCATTGTCTGCATATCTCTTCTACAAATACTATGCCGCTTCCTTTCAGTCCCTTCTTACATTCCGTCTCGAATATCGTACCAAGCACAATCTGTGTTGCTCCACACTGAACGGCATATTGCATATCTTCTAAGCTGTGACAGGATACACTGATCTGCGTAAAACACCCGCGCAATTCACGCAGCTCCCACTCTGACAAAGCCTGTAGTCCCGGAATCGTCATATGAATGCACCGACATCCGATCCGCTTCGCAATCTCTGTCTTTGAATGCACAAAAAGACGTACCTGTTCTGCCTCACAAATAGCCAATACCTGTTCTGCCAATCGCTCGTACTCCTCGTCCGACAGGTCTTTTTCCCGCAGGATCATAGCATACGGATGCAGCCGTGCGACTTTTTTAAGCTGCTCCAGAAAATCACCCTGCACCAGCGAACGATTCGTAATTACAATCGTATGTCCATACAGATCAGACATACAGATAATCATTCAGGACAGGCTGTAACCCGCCCTTCTCCATATCCTCATACATAGAAGCAAAAGAACGGTTGTCATTGATCTCGAACTGTTCATCTCCGACATCTGCATCCTCTTTGCCCTCGTATTTTTCTTCATGATCTCCTATACCTGTAGATACCCCGGCAGAGACCTTTGTCGCACATATTTTCGTGATTCCATTCCGGAAGGTAGCACTTTCCCGGCTTGACACGGTAATACCGGCAAATGGAAGAAACATCCGGTACGCACAAAGTACCTGGCAAAGTTCCTTCTCACCAACATCCCTTGGATTGATCTTGTCATTATTCACAATTGGACGTAGACGAGGACAGCTCAAGGACAATTCCGCATGTGGATATTTCCGGTTAATGTAATAAACATGCAGCGCCGTTGCCAAGGCATCCTTTCTAAAATCATCCAGACCTAAGAGTGCCGAGAATCCTGCGCCACGCATACCGCCCATCAGTGCCCGCTCCTGTGCATCAAAACGATACGGCCATACACGTTTGTGTCCCATCAGATGTAATGTCTCATATTTATCCGTATTATATGTCTCCTGAAAGACCGTTACATAATCCACACCACATTCATGCAGATACCTGTATTCCTCTACATTGACCGGATAGATCTCAATTCCAATATTTTTAAAATACTTTCTTGCGATCTTTACTGCCTCTCCAATGTAAGTAACATCGGAATATGTCCGACTCTCTCCGGTCAGGATCAGAATCTCCTCCATTCCTGTTTTTGCGATTACCTGCATTTCATGTTCTATCTCCTCCATGGTAAGCTTCTTCCGGCGGATATTGTTATAACAGTTAAAACCGCAGTATATACAGTAATTCTGACAGTAATTTGCAATGTAAAGCGGCGTAAAGATATAGACTGTGTTGCCAAAATGATTCTTCGTGATCTCCTCTGCCTTTCTTGCCATCCGCTCTAAGAACGGAGCCGCTGCCGGTGATAACAATGCCTTGAAATCCTCAATCGAACACGTCTCATGCGACAATGCCCGCTCTACATCCATTGCTGTATAAGCATCATAATCAAATGCATCCATTGCCCGTAACACCTTGTCTTTGATATCTGACTCGATCACCTGCATCCCTTCCATATATTCCATGTGGTTGGTTCGAAACGACGCATCCTGCTCTAACCGATGTTTTCTCTCTAATGCCTCCTGCGGCAGCTTATCACTATCAATAAAATAGACCTGGTTCTCCTCATTCATGAAACTGTCCTCCTAACGCAAAAAGCCGGTCAATGGATCCGATGCACTACCACCTCTGGCAAGCACACGTCCCATTCCGGTAAGGTAAGCCTTTCTTCCTGCTTCAATCGCTAACTTAAATGCTGCCGCCATCTCCGGTACATCTCCCGCTGTTGCAATCGCTGTATTTGCCATAACCGCTGCTGCACCCATCTCCATTGCCTCACATGCCTGGGACGGCTTACCAATTCCTGCATCCACAATGATTGGCAGATCTATCTCATCAATCAACACCTGAATCATCTCTTTGGTCGCAAGTCCTTTATTGCTTCCAATCGGAGCTGCAAGTGGCATAACGGCTGCAGCACCGGCATTTTGAAGGTCTCTTGCTACATTTAAGTCCGGATTCATATATGGTAATACAACAAATCCTTCTTTTGCAAGAATCTCTGTTGCCCTCACTGTCTCATAATTATCCGGAAAGAGATACTTTGTATCCCGCATGATCTCTACTTTCACAAAATTACCGCATCCCATTGCCTGACTAAGTCTTGCAATCCGAACAGCTTCTTCTGCATTTCTCGCCCCGGAAGTATTCGGAAGTAACGTAACGCCCTCCGGAATGTAGTCTAATATGTTCTCGCTTTCCTGTGTATTCGCCCGGCGTAATGCAAGCGTAATGATCTCTGCCCCGCCCTGCTTGACTGCTGCTTCGATCAGTTTCAGATTATATTTTCCTGATCCTAGAATAAAACGGCTGTTGAATTCCTTGCCGCCTAATACTAATTTATCTTCCATCTTCTGTTCTCCTTCGTCTTTAACATAATTTAGCAATCGGTAAATGCTATACTCTTTTTTTCATGTGTCATTCCACGGATAATTCTCTGTTTGAGGCTTCTTCCTCTATGTCTCAACCCCCACCCATGAACTCTAACACTTCGATCGTATCTTCATCCTGAATAGTGATATTGCCCAAATCTTCTCTTGCAAGAATCTCCAGATTCCGCTCGACCACAACCCTCTCTGGTCGATAGCCCGTTTCTTCCAGATATTCCAACAGATTCAGCCCGGCAATATCCTTTTCTTTTCCGTTCATCTTTACCATATATAATCTCCTTTATTCCTTTTTCTCCGCAAGATACTCATCTTTCACGAAGCATTTTGGCTCTATCGGACAACTTTTCAAAAAAAGAAAAAAGCACCGAACCATACACGTTCTGTATGGTCCGGCGCCTGTTATGATTCATGAAAAGTGGTGCCCCCAGTTCACGCGGCAGATCATTCTCTCTTATCAAAGCCCATTCTGCCTGCCCACCATTGTATCTGATTTTTCTATATTGTGCAAGCAGATCCCATATGTTTTGTATCATCATTTTGTATCATTGTACAAAATCATCCGGTAAAACATTGTTCTGATTGCTTCTATTAGACGAATTCCCACATCTTTCCTGCATACTATGCCGGATTCACATGCACCATAATATGTTTAACCTTCGGAAAATCTTTCTCAATCTTGTCATGCACTTCCTCTGCAATCTCATGTGCATGCTGTAATGTGTAGGACGCATTTACCCGAATCTCTACATCTACATAGATTTTATTGCCAAAGATACGGGTTTGCAACAGGTCAATTCCTAACACTTCCGAATGTGCCAGAACCGATTCATAAATTGAATGCTCCATCACTTCATCGCAGGAATGATCCACCATCTTATCCACTGCATCCTTGAAAATATCATATGCTGCTTTCACAATGAATATAAAGATAACCAGACTGGCAATGGAATCCATGATTGGAAAGCCAAGCATAGCCCCACCAATACCGATCAAAGCTCCAACGGATGACAACGCATCCGAACGGTGATGCCATGCATCTGCCATCAACGCACTCGAATCAATCTTCTTTGCATAATGCCGGGTATACCAGTACATAACCTCTTTCACTACAATTGAGATAATCGCTGCAATCAATGCCAACATACCCGGTACTTCCAGATTGCTGTAATTACCCTTGACGATTGCCCGCATTGCCTGCAGTCCGATCTCTAATCCGGTAAAGAGCAGTACCATTGCTAACACAATAGCAGCCACGCACTCCAAACGCTCATGTCCATATGGATGTTCCTTATCTGACTCTCTCGATGCCAGTTTCACTCCAATAATCACAATGACTGTACTAAATACATCCGATGCCGAATGTACCGCGTCACTGATCATCGCATTGGAATGTGCGATCACACCTGCCATCAGCTTAAAAACTGACAAAACCGCATTTGCCAGAATTGTAACTACCGACACCCGATTCACTACTTGTTGAAATGTAGCCTCCGTATCCTTGTTACTCCATGTCTTGTTGTCTTCCATACTTACCATCCTCTCTTTCCTATCATATCCCTTCAAACCAAGAAGCTGGTCGGGTACGAAACCATTGATGAAGTGAAGCGGGAGTTTTTCCAGTCCAACC
>USBM01000054.1 GCA_900552885.1 uncultured Clostridium sp.
TCTATTAGTATATATAAATTATACAAAATAAATCTACTCTTCCTCAAATAAAATAACACCGGCAACAAATTACAAAATCCATTTCCGGTGTTATTCCTTTTACATTTGCTTTTTTCTACTTCACACGAACTGTCTTATTTCCTTTGCCCTTTACATACTTCTTGTATGCAGAAGTCATCTTCTTTGGAACCTTGACCACTAACTTCTTGCTTGTTTCCTTGAACGCATTCTTGCCAACCGATTTCTTGCTCCAGCGGCTTGACTTCACTTCAATCTTCTTTAAGTTCTTACACTTGGCAAATGCATTCTTTCCGATACTCGTCACATTTACGCCAAGGACAACCTTCTTAACTTTCTTGTTGCCTGCTAACGCTTTATCTGCAACCGCTGTCACCTTATAGGTAATGCCATCCACTGTTACAGAATCCGGCACTTTGATCGTAGAAGCCTTCTTATTCGTTGTTGCCAGATATTCTACCGTCGGATCTGCTGCTGCATCCGACGTCACACGAACTCGACACTGCCATTCCGGTACAGTCAATACCGTTCCTTTTGCGGCAGGCAGCTTTGCTGTATTCTGCCCGGTGTGTGCCGGCGTTGCTCCCGAAGGAGTTTGCGTTGGGGTCTGATTCGGTGTTGCCGGCTGGTCTGGTTTTGTTACCGGCTGCGAATCCGGATTAGGGGTTGGCTGTGGTGTCGGTGTAGATGTTACCGAAGCATCGTTATCAGGAGCATTCTCCTTCACCCATTCTGCTGCATAAGAGCCCGGTGTTGTATATATTTTCAACGCTTCCGGAATCCGTACCCAATAACTATGTATGCCATCGTCATCACCATCATCTTCCACAGGAAATTGACATTGAAATTCATCTTCATTTATATATTTAACACTGTCAGGAATCGTCACTTTCTGCAAACCGGTACAGCCTTCAAATGCACATCCCTCCCAGCGTTGTTCACCTATGGATTCCACCCCGTCTGGTATGTCAATCTCCGTTAACAATGAACAGTCCCAAAACAGCCCTGCACGAATTGCTTTGATATTAGCAGAAAGTTTCACCTGTCTTAGGGAACTGCAGCCACGAAATGCATTTTCTCCAATGTACGTCACGCTATCCGGAATCACT
Source organism: uncultured Clostridium sp. (assembly GCA_900552885.1). Classification (GTDB taxonomy): domain Bacteria; phylum Bacillota; class Clostridia; order Lachnospirales; family Lachnospiraceae; genus CAG-590. Next base: position 1,128 of record USBM01000054.1, read on the forward strand.
ACACTTTCCAATCCGCTACACTCATAAAAGGCACTTCCCCCAATATCTTTCACGCTATCCGGGATTACCACACTTTGCAATCCGCTACACTTATAAAAAGCCTCTGTCCCGATATCTTTCACACCCTTCGGAATTGTAATGTTCTTGAGCTGCTTACACTCACCAAACGCATACCGTTCAATCCCGAGCAAACTCTTTGGGAGATTGATCTTCTGTAGCGAACTACAACCTCTAAATTCACTGAGTGCAATCGTAGCAAGTCCATCTGGAAGCACCACCTCTTCTAAATTAATACAATCAGCAAAAACCTGTGGCCCCATATTCTTCACGCTTTCCGGGATTACAATACTTGTCAGTCTCTTACAGCCTGCGAAAGCATTCCATCCAATCGACGTCACCGTATCCGGAATCTTACTGTTATAACAACCCTGTATCAATTCATTCTTTCTCGTATCTATGAGACAGTTATCTACACTATAATAATTCTTATTGTCCGGATCAACTGTAATATTGTCAAGATCACAATTTCCAAACACACCATAATCCATCAAGGTCACACTTGCCGGAATCACCACACTATCTAGACTGCTGCAACCCTCAAAAGCACCCCATCCAATCTGTTCCAGACCATTCGGAAGATTCAATTGTTCCAAACTTGTACATCTTAAAAATGCACACCAAGCAATTGATTTTACACTGGCTGGAATCACAATCTCTTTCAATGCAGTACATTCAAAAAATGCACCATATACCGCATTAGGGCTTCCCGTCTCCCCTATCTTCGTCACACCATCCGGAATTGTAACTTTCGTGATCTTACCACAATTCATAAAAGCCGTATCACCGATCACAGTTACCTTATTTCCTCCCAAAGTGGAAGGAATTGTAATTTCTGTATCCGATCCAATATATCTGGTGATCTTTGCAGTACCGTCTTCCAATATCTCATATTCATAATCACCTTCCGTCAACGTAGCCGCCTTAGATGGAATTGCCAATGACACCACGCCGATAATCAGCATCAGACATGCAACCCACATTTGTTTCATCATTTGTTCCACTTTCATACACATTCTCCTCTTCTTATCATATTTCATGCATTAATATGCTGACTAGATATTAGCATAATTCCTTTCCCGTTTGCGGGATTCGTACTATTCGACATCTATAATGTCATAATCTACCAAGGCACAAAAATAACAGCAGGTTATCCACAATGAATTCCCTGCTGTTATTCCTACTATCACACTCTTGTTTCAATCAATTCGATTGATTTCTTTTGTCCTGTCTATTCATTACTTCGCTGCATTCAACAACTTCTTATACTTTGACACACACTTCTTTGGTGCTGTAATACGGATTCGCTTCGGTACTCCCTTCAAAGCCTTTTTCCCAATCTTCGTCACTTTCGAGCCATTAAGGATCATCCGCTTCAGCTTCTTATCTCCGCCAAATGCACCCTTTCCAATCTTCGTTACCTTTGAACCGATCGTTACCTTCTGTAACTTCTTACATTGGGAAAATGCCTTCTCCCCGATCTCTGTCACCTGATTGCCAATCACAACTGTCTGCAACTTCGCACATCCTGTCATTGCTTTCTTTTCAATCCTTGCAACACGGTACAAATGTCCGTTGATCGTTACCGTGTCCGGAATCTTCAATGTCTTTATCTTCTTATTCGCACTTCCACTAAATGATACCTGATCAGAAGACAATATCAGATAATTCGCCTGTCCGACTGCATATATCTGCCCAATGACCGGTGCAGATACAGGCTGTGTATCTACCGTTGGATTCGATACAGTTATATCATTCGGCTTGGAAGGAACATTCTCCGTTGTATCCTGCTTTCCATCGGTTGTGCCCTGCGAATTACTCTGTCCCGGATCTGGCTTCTGTGTTGGCGGGTATGTATAATAATGAATCGTATTAAACTGTTGCAGATAGATCTCTGCCTGACTTCCCGCTGCTACATTAATTGTAATATTGTTCACATTCGATATATTCGTAATCCCCATGTTACTAATATCTTCCACCTCTTCCGGTATTACCAGTTCCAGCTTATCGTCTTTTCCATCTATACCCGCAAACGCATCCGATGCAATCTGAGCTACATTACGTCCAAGTGTAACCTTCTCCACGTTGCTACACTCTGCAAATGCATGATCTGCAATACTTGTCACACGATAGGATACCTTATTGATAGTCACCGTATCCGGTATCGTATATTCCACCGCATCCTTTGTGATTGGATTACTATATTGAACCTCTGGAGTATCTCCTTCCGAAAGAACAACAACCCGACAATTATCTTCTGCCAACACATATGCCTTTCTATATGGTGGAAACCATTCCGAATTACTTACATTATAATCCTCCACCCATCTATCCGCATAAGACCCGGGCGTTCTGTATATAATTGTTTTTCGATATTTCTTATTACCCGCATCATCATTTGTTTTCGACGCACTATATGAAGCAATTTCAATTTCAATCCCATCAAACACTCCTTCATTCATATAGGTTACAGACGGTGGTATCTCTATACTGGAAAGATTGCACGAAAATGCCCCATTATCTATATCCGTTACTGTTCCGGGAAGTATAATATCCTGCAAACCAGATCCGGCAAATGCCATATCTTTAATCCTTGTCAGACCCACAGGTAATTCTATATGTGTCAGACTCTGATCACCACAAAACGCAGAATAACCAATCTGCGTTACCTCCTGTGGTACTACGTTGACGTTTGCCGCACATACAAGTACATTCTTCACTTTCGTAATGATACAATTATCTTTACTATAATATACTGCATTATCGCTCGATACAGTAAGTGATAATAAATTAGTACATGATTGAAACAAGCCCCCTCCTATTGATGATACATTCTTAGGTATCTCTACTTTTGTCAGACTGCTGCATTCCTTAAATGCTCCCAGTCCTATTTTTGTTACACTTTCCGGTATCTCTATATTCTTCAGACTGCTACACTTTTCAAATGTATATTTATTTATCGTTAGCAATGTAGACGGCAGTATTATTTCTTCCAAGTTTTCACAACCATCAAATGCGAATTGTCCTATATCCGTTACTCCTTCCGATACTTTGACAGATTTTATCGTATTATTATCATGAAATAATAAGGCGTTCAGCTTGTTTACAGTATATCCGCCTATCTGTGCGGGCGTCGTAATCTCTGTGTCGTTTCCCCTATACCTGATAATTGTTGCATTTCCCGTATTATCAACGGAATATTCATAATCCCCCTCTTCCTCCGCCTGCACGATCAACGCATTCCCACATACCAATCCAATTACCAGACACAACCCCAACATCATTCTTCTTATGTTCTTCATTCTCTAAACTCTCCTAGATCATTTTATCTATAAGTAATTAAAGATGACAAAATGCTCGACTCTTTGTTGACTAATTTATATTCCATATACACAACAAAATCCGCTATACTATATACTTACTTGTATCAGTATAACGGATTCCTCAAAGAAATACAATTTGTAATTCCTAATTCTTCCACATAAAATTCCCGTTGAAAAATGCAACAAATCGCAGCACACATTGTCCAATCTGAATCTCACTCTCATTAACAAGCGGAATCTTCTTTGTGACAACCTTACCATTACAGAGAACTTCTTTTCTGCCTTCTTCTGCGGTCAGATAAAAACGGTTCTCCTTCTTGTCGTACAGGATACATGCCTGTGCTTTCCGTGATACCGTCAGTTCTTTGGATAATACCACTTCTAAGTTGGCACCCCTTCCGATATCATTCTGTCCTTCTACTAAGAAAAAACCTTCGCCCTGCATAGCACCTTTCACACAGATCAGACAGCCAACCACTTTCCGTCTGCCAACAATCTCATACTTCTGCTGCCGATCCATATCCGGTTCTTCCGTATCCACATCACTCTGCGGCTCCTCCGAAAAGTCCTTCGGTTGTGCCATTCCCCGCAATGCCGCACACTGCGGACAACTATTGAATTTATCTGCGTTATATTTGTGTCCTTTCAGACATTTCACCATCTTCATATGTGAGTAAACTCCCATTTCTTATTGTTCAATCTGATTACCTGTATATATTGCCCGATTATGGCTAATATTATTATATTACAAAACCGAGTAGTATTCAAGTAAGGAGATGTTTATATGATTTCTTATGAGCCACTTTGGAATACATTAAAAGCTAAGAAAATATCACAATATCAGCTTATTAACAAATATGGTATATCCGCCGGTCAATTATCGCGCCTGCGTTCTAACAGCCATGTATCTACACATACATTAGAACGCCTATGTGAGATATTAGATTGCAACTTAGAGGATGTTGCAACCTATCAGACCAACTCAACACAGCCATGATTATATTACCACATCCATTTTCGTTTTTACATTATTTTGCATATACAACAGTCTATACTGTATAATCCACCATATTATAATACAAGACGGCAAGTTATCCACAATACGATAACCTACCGTCCTTGTTATATCTCTAATCATCTAAATAGAAGTCTGCTGTCTGTTTCTTATTGCTTTTCACGTCATATTTCTGTGTATCCTGCGTATTCGATGGCTTTGATGACACCGTAGTTGTTGCCTCCACACCATCACTCACTGTCAACACAACCTGCGTAATGGCTCCTTCATTATACTTTGTATCCGCCGCAACAGTCTGTTCCATCACAAGATCCTTGTCCATCTGACTACTGTTCTTCCGTTCAACTGTAATCCGGATCTTACTGTCTTCCCGGATAATCTTCTCTCTCGCTTCGGTCTCCGACATTCCAACCACATCCGGCATCGTACAGATCTTAACCTCCTCTGTAGATATCTCCTCGCTTGCCCGTTCTGTCGCTGTGTCGGCAGCCGTCGCAGTTTCCGGTTGTGCCTTAACCGGATTCCGGTTCTTTATACCCCATATTGCAATGCTACACACCAACATGATAAATACTGCGGTCACTCCGACACTCCGCCATATACCACGCTTTCCACCACGATCACTTACCCGGTGCATCTGCTCCTTTATCTTATCATCCGTGGTGACATCCATGATCGTAGGCAATTCCACATCTTTTGGTGCCACAGTCAATGCCTCATAGAGTTCTTCTACATTCTGGTAACGTTCTGCCGCACGAATCCGCATCCCTTTCTGGATGGCATTCCATTGCCATGCCTCTAACATAACACCCTGATCTTCTAACGGAATCAAGGCTTTCCCTTGTAACCGGGCAACCGCATCTACCGGTGCTTTCCCGCAAAGTGCCGTATAGATCGTGGCACATATTGCATAGACATCTGTCCAGGCTCCCATTTCGCCATCATGCAGATATTGTTCCGGTGGTGCATATCCGACTTTCAGCAGCACCGTTGTCGTCTTGCCATACTCGATCTCCTTCGCTGCCCCAAAATCGATCAGATAGAGCTGGTTATCCATACCGATCATCAGATTATCCGGGCTGATATCCCGATGGATCACGCCATGCTTATGTAATGTGATCAAAGATTTCAGGATCGGGGACAGCATATCCATCCATTCATCATACCCCATCCCACCATGACATGATACATACTCTTTCAAGGTAATGCCATCGATATAATCCATAATAATATAAGCGGTACCATTTGTTTCAAAGCAGTCCCATACCTTGACAATACCATCCAGATAGCAGAATTCATGTAGTACCGATGCCTCCCTCACAAATCGTTCCCTGCCATGGTCATATTCTGCCTCTTTGCCTGACACCGGTTCTATCTCACACGATCCCGATCTTCGTGATCCATACGCAAGCGGATAATATTCCTTTAATGCTACCGTCTGCCCGGTGTCCTTTTTCAAGGCCAGATAGGTCACTCCAAAACCGCCTTCGCCCAGTACACTCTCTATTACATATACCCCATATACAATTGTTCCTGCTGCAAGTCCCCTCTCACTATTACTCATGTTCCGTCACTTCTCTTTTTCTTATGCTACTTATCCTAAACAATATTCTGTATCCGTATCTCCAAAACTGATCTTGGTTCCCGGTTTCACACAATATGATACATCCGCCACCAACCGCTGCTTCCCTGAAATATACGTGCCATTCTTAGATACATCCATGATTTCATAGGTATTCTCTTTCTCGTGATATACAAGAATGCAATGCAGACGGCTTACCTTCGGCTGGTTCACAACAATATCTGCTACTTTCTCATCTCGCCCAACCAAAATCTTCTGTTCCGGCCGGAACTCAATGCTCACACCTTTACAGGCTCCTTTCACACCAACCAAAACACCCTGTTTCTCAGTCACTGCACACTCTACTTCTTCCTGCATTGCAACCGGTTCATCAGAAAATGCCTCATGCACAATATTCTTATATTTCCGTCCAATTGGAATCGTTAATCGATCCAGTTCGATTTCCGCACTGTTATATCCCGTCACATAACGTTTCGACACAATATAGCTCTGATGACACCGTACGAACCCATCTTCCTTCAACAATTCCTCTAAGACATACATCTTCTCATAATATGTATAATCCCCCTGCACCGTATGTAAGATAATCCGCCGGTTGCTGCTCTCAATATATATAATACCGGCAATCGGCACCGAGATACGCATACCATCCATCTCCACAAACAGACTTCTCTGTGCCAGATTCACATTCTGCCACTGCCGGTTAAGTTCTGCCTTGAGATCCCTTTGTTGCATCCGCTGCATCTGATACACGAATAAATGATACCGGATTCGGCCAAGTCTCTTCTCTTCCACACCCTCTAACATCAGAATGGATGCCTCCGGTCTTAACCGGCTGATATATGCTAATGGTTCTATCCCCTGTTCCGTCAGCAACTGATCATCGAGACAAAATATATGATACTCTAAAAACTTACTACCCTTTCGTTCCAATACCGCCTTCGCAGATACCAGTTCAACCTCCCATTCCTCACAATCACTTAACAGACTTGTGAACAGCTCCTTTACATACAAGCCAAAATTCTTTCTCTTTGTACATATTCCTATCTTCAGCATCATATATCCTCCCTATAACAACAAAGAGCCGCAGGCGACTCTTTTGCGCCTATACGGAATTGCCTATAAAGCAAAAATAAGCAAACCCTATGCAATCAAGGATTTGCTTATTCGTGCCGGCGACCGGAATCGAACCGGTACGGGAGTATAAGTCCCGCAGGATTTTAAGTCCTGTGCGTCTGCCAGTTCCGCCACGCCGGCTGACTGGATGGAGGTGGATTCGAACCACCGAAGCAATATGCAGCAGATTTACAGTCTGTCCCCTTTGGCCACTCGGGAATCCATCCATCTGTCACTAACCACCTCTGCCATTAACAGATTCATTGGTTATTTAGCAACTGACAATTAAGCATTATACTGCAAAGTCAGCAAGATTGCAAGAACATTTTACTCTGCTTTCAATATGATAGAAGATATCTGCGGAACCTGAATTACCAACTGGTTATTCTCTACCGAATAGATTGCCGGTTCCATAACATATCCCTCTTCCCCTGTAAGGATCAGCCGCCGCAAAGTATCTCCATTCACCATACCAAGGCGATCCACATCCAGACTTAATTCTACTTCTTCATAATTATTATTCAGTATCACTACAATCTTATCTTTGCGATCAAATCTTCCGTATGCAACGACTTTGTGCTCTCCGTGTAGAAACATAATAGAACCACGCTTCAATACTTCATTCTCCCTGTGAATCTGTATGATATCCCGATGGAACAGGATCAGATCCCGGTCCTCTCTGCCCCATGGATAGCCACGTCGGTTATCCGGATCCGTCCATCCACAAAGTCCTGCCTCATCTCCATAATATATCGTTGGTGCACCCGGCCAGGTCATCTGAAATACAACGGCTTCCCGAAACACTCCCTTGTTGACATTCTCGTTCGCTGCTTCCGGTCCTAACGTATGGGTTCGTCCCACTCTACGATTCGTACGCGTCAGGAATCTGGAATGATCGTGATTCGACAACTCATTCATCGCTACCTCTAACGATTGTTGATGGAAACGGCTCATATGATGCCGCATTGCTCCGATAAAAGCATCCGGATTACCAAGCAGATCCCCACGGAATTCATCGGAATGTTTCTCCACACCGGTCAGGAACCAGGTAATCGGCTCCATAAATGCATCATAATTCATAACCGTATCCCACTGATCTCCCTGCAGCCAGTTATGCGGATCCCCATAATGCTCTGCTAAAATGATCGCATTCGGATTCGCTTCCTTGACAGCCGACCGAAAATCCCGCCAAAACTTATGATTGAACTCCTCGGAATGTCCCAGATCTGCAGCAACATCCAATCTCCAACCATCTACATTAAACGGTGGGGATACCCATTTCTTCCCAATCCTCATAATATAATCATACAAGGACTCAGAACCCTCGTAATTCAACTTCGGAAGTGTATCATGTCCCCACCAGCCATCGTAACTGGCATTATAAGGCCATGCATTCTCATCATAAAACTTGAAGAAACTGCGGTACGGACTCTCCGCAGAAGGATATGCACCCTTCTCATAGCCCTCCTGATTCTCATAGATCAATTCTCTGTCTAACCACTTATTAAAGGAACCACAATGATTGAATACACCATCTAAGATAATCTTCATACCCCGGCGATGAATCTCCTCTACCAGCTTACAGAACAGCTCATTACTTGCTTCCAGATTCTCCTTATTCGTAACACGGTTAATATACCGACTGGAATTCTTATTCAGATTATCACCATTCTTAAGGCATTCTCCCTCATCCGTAACAATCCGTCCAAAATGCGGATCCACATAATCATAATCCTGAATATCATACTTATGATTCGAAGGTGATACAAAGATCGGATTCAGGTAGATAACCTCTATTCCTAAATCCTGCAGATAATCCAGCTTATTCATAACACCCTGCAGATCTCCTCCATAGAAGCAACGAACATCCATAGCATCCGGATACTTATTCCAATCCGTGACCTGCTTTGTATAGTCTCCAATATAATAATACTCACTATCTAACACATCATTACCCGGATCTCCATTGCAGAACCGGTCTACATAGATCTGGTAGAACACTGCACCCTTTGCCCATTCCGGTGTTGTAAATCCCGGCATAATACAGAAATTATAATCCGGATTAACCTCTAACTGAACCCCTAACTTGTTATAATAACAAGACGCATTCCCTGCTATGACTTCAAAGTAATATTCTATTCTTTCTTCTGTAAGAGGTGGTAACATTACCTCATAATAATCAAATAGCGCATCCTGCTCTCCCACTGTCATCTCATAACGTTCTCCATCACAGATCAAATACACTTCATCTACATTGAATTTTGCCGTACGAAATTTGAGTGTTACCTTATCTCCTAACATCGGCTCTGCCGGAATACGATACTGCCTTGTACCATCACAAAACAACGCATCTGGTCGAAGCGCCGGTTTGTTTTGAAATGCATATATTTGCACCTTTTGCGCCTTTGAAAAATTCTTAAATGAGTAACCCATGTCTTCCTCCACCGCAACAGATATTCTGTCACCTATTATTATTCTATAATATATATCCCCATTGTTGCTTAATCAATACGAGATCAAAAAATACTGTCTTTTTCATTTTAACCTATTCCCCGAAATATAGCAACGAAAAATCACACAACACACCACGAACAAATCTTTTGTCTTATACAAAGTAAAAAGGACAGCCAACGCTCGACTGTCCTTTTCTGGAGAAGGTATTTTTTTGTTACTTATGGGGTGTAGCAAAAAAACTATATAATGTATTGGGGGGGTTACAAGTATTATTATACGTATTTTCATACGAAAGTGTTCACAAACAATTGATTTATTTTAAAAATCTTTTGTGCATTTCGACAAATGCATTTGTAAACATTGTCCAATTGCACCCCGTTTTTGTTCATTTTGTTTATTTTTC
>USBM01000055.1 GCA_900552885.1 uncultured Clostridium sp.
CTTATTATTATAAATTATAGCACAAGGCAAGCGTAAACGTAAAGAACTTTTTTTCGAAACTAAAAAGGTACTATTAGAATATGTCGTACCATATAGAACAAACTCTCTCATAAAACAAAAGGGAGACTATCACATCTATATGCAATAGTCCCCTTCCTATGAGATCTGCTTATGAAGATCTATTCTTGCTCTGTTACTGTCGTTGTCTCCTCTGTAGCCTCTGCCACAGTCTCTCCGGTTTCTGTGTCCTCTGCAGTCTCTGTTGCATCTGCATTCTCTGCACCCTCATCAATCTCAGAGAATTCCAAATCCTCATCATCAAAATTGATGGTCTGCAACTCGGTATCTAACTTAACGTTACGATAACGTTTCATACCGGTACCAGCCGGGATCAATTTACCAATTAATACATTCTCTTTCAAACCGATCAATGGATCAACCTTACCCTTAATAGCTGCTTCTGTCAGAACCTTCGTTGTCTCCTGGAAGGACGCTGCTGACAAGAAAGAATTCGTAGCAAGAGAAGCTTTTGTAATACCAAGCATTACCTGAGTTCCCTTAGCAGGCTCTTTTCCTTCTGCCTCTAACTGCGCATTCTTTTCATTGTAGTCCAATACATCCACCAATGTTCCCGGCAGATATTCGGTATCTCCACTATGTTCAATCTTAATCTTCTTAAGCATCTGACGAACAATAACCTCAACGTGCTTATCGTTGATATCAACACCCTGATTACGGTATACTTTCTGAACCTCACGGATCATATAATCCTGCACGGCACGAACACCCTTGATCTTAAGGATGTCATGTGGATTAACAGAACCAACCGTAAGCTCATCACCGGCTTCTACTATATCATCATCAAATACTTTAATTCTCGCATCATATGGAATGAAGTATGCTTTTGACTCACCAGTCTCCTGATTCGTAATTACAACTTCTCTCTTATCTTCTTTGTCCCGAACCTGAACCACACCACCGAACTCTGCAATAATTGCAAGTCCCTTCGGTTTACGTGCCTCAAACAACTCCTCTACTCTAGGAAGACCCTGTGTAATATCATCACCGGCCACACCACCTGTATGGAATGTTCTCATCGTAAGCTGTGTACCAGGCTCACCGATTGACTGAGCCGCAATAATACCAACAGCCTCACCAACCTGTACCGGCATACCGGTTGCCATGTTCGCACCATAACATTTTGCACAGACACCAATGTGTGACTTACAGTTAAGGATTGTACGGATCTTAAGTTTTGTAACTGCTCCACCTTCTGCATTCACACCACGGTTGATAATTGCCTCTGCACGCTTTGGTGTAATCATATGATTTGCCTTAACGATCAGATTACCATCCTTGTCATATACAGACTCTGCCGCATAACGACCGGTAATACGATCCTGGAAGCTTTCGATCATCTCCCGGCCTTCCATAAATGCTTCTACATAAGCACCCGGAATCTCATCAGAACCTTCACAACAATCAATCTCACGAATGATCAGATCCTGTGATACATCAACCAAACGACGTGTCAAGTAACCGGAATCGGCTGTACGAAGCGCTGTATCGGAAAGACCCTTACGAGCACCATGCGCTGAAATGAAATACTCCAATACGTCAAGTCCCTCACGGAAGTTTGACTTGATTGGCAACTCGATCGTACGACCTGTTGTATCGGCCATCAATCCACGCATACCGGCTAACTGCTTAATCTGGGCCTCGGAACCACGGGCTCCGGAGTCCGCCATCATCTTGATGTTATTATATTTATCCAAACCGTCTAACAGTGCCTTAGTCAGCTTCTTATCTGCAGCTTCCCAGGTACGAACAACGGCATTGTAACGTTCTTCTTCTGTTACAAATCCCATCTTGAACTTATCATTGATCACCCCAACGGTATTCTGTGCATCATCCAGGATCTCGCCCTTTGCAGCCGGCACAGTCATCTCAGAAATGGATACGGTCAATGCAGCTCTTGTAGAATACTTATAACCAATACTCTTGACATCATCCAACACTTCTGCTGTCTTAGTTGCACCATGCGTGTTAATACATTTATCAAGAATCTGCTTTAACTGCTTCTTGCCAACCAGGTAATCAATCTCTAATGCAAGCTCATTGCCCGGAATCGAACGATCTACAAATCCCAGATCCTGAGGAATGATCTCATTAAATAAGATTCTTCCTAATGTAGACTCAATGATTGTTGTTCCCTCTGTTCCATCCGGCATCGTTCCATGCATTCTGACTTTGATCTTAGAATGTAACGTAATCTCCTTATTCTCATAAGCAAGAATTGCCTCATTCTTAGACTTGAAGATCTTACCTTCGCCCTTGTCACCCGGCTTATCAATTGTCAGATAGTAAATACCAAGTACCATATCCTGAGAAGGAACGGCAACGGTTGCACCATCGGAAGGTTTCAACAAGTTGTTTGGTGACAGCAGTAAGAATCTACACTCTGCCTGAGCCTCAACAGAAAGTGGAAGATGGACAGCCATCTGGTCACCATCGAAGTCGGCGTTGAACGCTGTACATACCAATGGATGAAGTTTGATTGCTTTACCTTCTACAAGGATTGGCTCAAATGCCTGAATACCTAATCTATGAAGTGTCGGGGCACGGTTCAGCATTACTGGATGTTCTTTGATTACATCCTCTAATACATCCCAAACCTCTGTCTCTAACTTCTCTACCATCTTCTTAGCAGACTTTACATTGTGTGCTAAGCCTCTGGATACTAACTCTTTCATAACAAATGGCTTAAATAACTCAATTGCCATCTCTTTTGGAAGACCGCACTGATAAATCTTAAGTTCCGGTCCAACGACGATAACGGAACGGCCGGAATAGTCAACACGCTTACCTAACAAGTTCTGACGGAAACGTCCCTGTTTACCCTTTAACATATCCGATAAAGACTTCAATGCTCTGTTACCAGGTCCTGTTACCGGACGGCCACGACGACCATTATCAATCAATGCATCGACTGCCTCCTGCAACATACGCTTCTCATTACGAACAATGATATCCGGTGCACCCAACTCTAACAAACGATTCAAACGATTGTTACGGTTGATAATTCTTCTATATAAATCATTCAGATCAGATGTAGCAAAACGTCCACCATCCAATTGAACCATTGGACGGATATCCGGTGGGATAACCGGAACAGCATCCAAGATCATCCACTCCGGCTTGTTGTCAGAACCTCTAAATGCTTCCACTACCTCTAATCTCTTAATGATCTTAGCACGCTTCTGACCGGTTGCATCCTTAAGATCTGCACGAAGATCCACTGCTTCCTGCTCTAAGTCAATTGCCTGTAATAATTCCTTTACAGCCTCTGCACCCATTCCGACACGGAACTTACCATATCCGTATTCTTCCTCTGCATCACGGTATTCCTTCTCAGTCAACACCTGCTTATACGCAAGATTTGTCTCTCCCGGATCTAACACAATATAAGATGCAAAGTATAATACTTTCTCTAATACTCTTGGTGAAATATCAAGGATCAATCCCATTCTACTTGGGATTCCCTTGAAATACCAGATATGAGATACCGGAGCAGCAAGCTCGATATGTCCCATTCTCTCACGTCTAACATTAGCCTTTGTAACCTCAACACCGCATCGGTCACAAATAACACCTTTGTAACGAATCTTCTTGTACTTACCACAATGACATTCCCAGTCTTTGCTTGGTCCAAAGATTCTTTCACAGAACAAGCCATCCTTTTCCGGCTTCAATGTTCTATAGTTAATCGTCTCAGGCTTTTTCACTTCGCCTCTTGACCATTCTCTAATCTTGTCTGGAGAAGCAAGGCCAATCTTAATCGCATCAAAATTCATCTGTTGTTCTGTTTCCTGATTATTAATCGCTGACATCTATTATTGCTCTCCTTCCATTACTCATCGTAATCATCATTATAGTCATCATCATAGCCGTCGCCACCGTCTTCTAATTCGAAGCCCTCGTCATTCTCATCTACACCGCTATAACCATGTTCTTTCATCTCTGACTCTTCCTGGTTGTAATCCATGTCGCCGAACTTACGGATATCATCACTACCGTAATCCACATTCTCACCGATCTCAACCTCTGTATTATCTTCACGCAATACACGGACATCCAATGCAAGTGACTGGAACTCTTTCAGCAATACCTTAAATGATTCCGGAATTCCAGGTTCTGGAATATTGTCACCCTTAATAATCGCTTCGTATGTCTTCACACGACCAACTACATCATCAGACTTCACAGTCAGAATCTCCTGCAAGGTATAAGAAGCACCATATGCCTCTAATGCCCAAACCTCCATCTCACCGAAACGCTGACCACCGAACTGTGCTTTACCACCTAACGGCTGCTGTGTTACTAATGAGTATGGACCGGTAGAACGAGCATGGATCTTATCATCAACCAAATGGTGAAGCTTCAGATAATGCATGTATCCGATCGTAACAGGCGAATCAAATTCCTCACCGGTTCTACCATCACGAAGTGTTACCTTACCGGTACGATTGATCGGAACGCCCTTCCACTCTTCTCTATGGTCACGGTTCTCATACAGATAATCCATAACCTCGTCTGATACCTGCGGACGCCATTTCTTATCGAATACTTCCCACTCTTCGTTAACGTAATCATTTGCCATCTCCAGGGTTTCCATGATGTCTTCCTCGTTCGCACCATCGAATACAGGAGTTGCAATCTTAAAGCCTAATGCCTTAGCTGCAAGACCTAAGTGAATCTCCAATACCTGTCCGATATTCATACGGGAAGGCACACCCAATGGATTCAAGACAATATCAAGTGGACGACCATTTGGAAGGAATGGCATATCTTCTACCGGAAGAATACGGGAAATTACACCCTTATTACCATGACGACCAGCCATCTTATCACCAACAGAGATCTTTCTCTTCTGTGCAATATATACACGAACAGACTTATTCACTCCAGGTGGAAGCTCGTCTCCTGCCTCTCTTGTAAAGATCTTGGTATCCATAACAATACCGAATGCACCATGTGGTACACGAAGTGAAGTATCTCTTACTTCTCTTGCCTTCTCACCGAAAATTGCACGGAGCAATCTCTCCTCAGCCGTAAGTTCTGTCTCTCCCTTTGGAGTCACCTTACCGACTAAGATATCTCCCGCACGAACCTCAGCACCGATACGGATAATACCATTCTCATCCAGATCCTTTAACACATCCGGACCAAGACCTGCAAGATCTCTTGTGATCTCCTCAGAACCTAACTTGGTATCTCTTGCCTCACATTCGTACTCTTCAATATGAACGGAAGTATATACATCTTCCTGAACTAATCTCTCACTTAATAATACCGCATCCTCGTAGTTATAACCTTCCCAGGTCATAAATCCGATCAACGGGTTCTTACCAAGAGCAATCTCACCACCAGCGGTAGATGCACCGTCAGCAATGACCTCTCCTGCTTTGACTCTCTCGCCCTTCACAACGATCGGTCTCTGATTCATACAGTTACCCTGGTTGCTTCGAGCAAACTTAATAACATGATATGTGTCCTTCGTACCATCATCGCACTTGATTACAATCTCTTTGCTTGTAGACTTCTCCACAACACCATCATGCTTAGCGACAATACATACACCGGAGTCAACCGCAGCCTTCTCTTCCATACCGGTACCAACGATTGGTGCCTCTGTTGTAAGAAGCGGTACGGCCTGACGCTGCATGTTGGATCCCATCAGCGCACGGTTCGCATCATCATTCTCCAGGAACGGGATCATAGACGTTGCCACTGAGAATACCATCTTAGGAGACACATCCATTAAGTCGACACGGTTTCTATCAAACTCTGCAGTCTCTTCACGGAAACGACCGGATACTCTGGTATGCACAAATGTTCCATCTTCATTCAATGCCTCATTCGCCTGTGCCACAACATAATTATCCTCTTCATCAGCCGTCAGATAAACAACTTCATCTGTGACAACCGGATTCTCTACATCAGTCTTGTCCAGCTTACGATATGGTGCCTCAACGAAACCATATTCATTGATTCTTGCATACGTAGCAAGGGAGTTGATCAAACCGATGTTAGGACCTTCAGGAGTCTCGATCGGACACATTCTACCATAATGTGTATAATGTACATCTCGCACCTCGAATCCGGCTCTATCACGTGACAGACCACCAGGTCCTAATGCAGATAAACGTCTCTTATGCGTTAACTCAGAAAGCGGATTATTCTGATCCATAAACTGTGACAACTGGGAACTTCCGAAGAACTCCTTGACAGCAGCTGTGACCGGCTTAATATTGATCAACGACTGTGGTGAAATTGTCTCGATATCCTGTGTAGACATTCTCTCACGTACTACTCTCTCTAATCTGGAAAGACCGATACGATACTGGTTCTGTAACAACTCTCCAACCGCTCTGATTCGACGATTACCCAAATGGTCGATATCATCATCTGTACCAATTCCGTACTCAAGGTGAATATTATAATTGATAGATGCTAAGATATCTTCCTTTGTAATATGCTTTGGAATCAAATCATGAATATCTCTCTTAATTGCACGCTTCAATTCCTCTTCATCTGTATATTCCTCTAATAACTGTGCTAATACAGGATAGAATACTGCTTCTGTTACTCCGAGCTCCTCTGTATCAAAATCAACATACTCTTTGATATCAACCATCATGTTAGATAAGACTTTCACATTGCGGGTCTCTGTCTGAATCATAACATAAGGTACGGCTGCATTCTGAATAGCTGTTGCGCTCTCTCTTGTAAGCATATCTCCTGCCTTTGCAAGAATCTCACCTGTTACAGGGCTTACAACGTCTTCTGCTAACATCTGTCCGGCAATTCGGTTCTTAAATGAAAGCTTCTTATTGAACTTATAACGTCCGACTTTCGCCAAATCATAACGTCTAGGATCAAAGAACATCGCATTGATCAAACTCTCTGCGCTCTCAACTGCCAAAGGCTCGCCTGGACGGATCTTCTTATATAATTCCAAAAGACCTTCTTCATAGCTGGTAGAAGGATCTTTCTCCATACTTCTTAAAATCTTGATCTCATCGCCAAATAATTCGCGAATCTCTTCATTGGTTCCGATACCTAATGAACGAATCAATACAGTGATCGGCACCTTTCTTGTTCTATCTACACGTACGTAGAAAACGTCATTCGAATCCGTCTCATACTCTAACCATGCACCACGGTTCGGAATTACGGTACATGAATATAACGGCTTACCGGTCTTATCATGTCCGATTGCATAATAGATACCAGGTGAACGAACCAACTGACTAACGATAACTCGCTCTGCACCATTAATTACAAAGGTACCGGTCTCTGTCATCAAAGGCAAATCACCCATAAAAATGTCATGCTGATTGATCTCATCTGTTTCCTTATTATGAAGACGCACATTCACTTTCAACGGAGCTGCATATGTTGCATCTCTTTCCTTGCATTCCTCAATTGAGTACTTGATATCATCCTCACACAACTGGAAGTCTACAAATTCCAAACTAAGCTGACCGCTGTAATCTGTGATTGGAGAGATATCTTCGAACACCTCTTTAAGTCCCGCATCTAAGAACCACTTATATGAGTCTTTCTGTACTTCGATCAAATTCGGCATCTCAAGTACTTCTTTCTGTCTGGAATAACTCATACGGATTCCTTTTCCCGCTTTCACAGGACTAATTCTGCTCTTTTCCATTGACGTTTTCACCCCTTGACTTTATTGTTTGTGACCATTGCGGATACCTACCCACAATAATGACATTTTAATATTCTATCACGTCCAATTTCCAGTGTCAACCAATTATTTTGAAAATTTTTAAATTTATATTTTGAAACATAGATATTGTGGAATACTCAATACTTTTCTCCCATATCTAGGTTTCATTTTAGTGCAACCGGAACAACTCTATATGTCGTTTCATTATATTTATTCCATTTATTTCCTTTTTGTATGCCTAAATGTAACATTCTTACAGCCCTTCCCATGCATTCACCATATGTCCAACAATATATCCTTACAACTCTTTTGCATCCGGATGAAACCGCAAAAGAAAACAAGACACACCATATCGGCATGCCTTGATCACCTATTATATATATCCTAACTCTATTCCTGTCCGGAACTCAATTCATAAAACAACTTCAGATACTTCTCTTCCACCTCTGTAAACGGTACATATTCCTCTGAAAACATACTCTTCATCTCCGGCTCTTTCCCATCCGGTCTTTCTCCCAATAATTCTGCCAGATCAAAATACAGCATATCATCATCAATCGCCCGCACCTGCCGGCTTTCCTCTTTTGTCAGATCACTCCCTAAATACTTCTTATAAATAATGGATAAAAAATGTTCCTCTAATGCTTGATAAGACGGCAACGTCTTCTTAAATGGTCTTGGCACATCCGAAAGATATGCTTCACTTGCATCATGTAACAGACACGCAAGGCATACCCGCCTGCTGTATCCTCTCGCTATTGCCTCCTGTGCACAATTCACACAATGTTGTCCCACTGAAAAGAAATGCTTTACATGACCGTTACCCCTGCAAAGCAAAGAAAGTGCATGTGCAACATCCGTAATATGAATATCCTCTGCTGCCGGCTCAAGTGGCATGAAATGTGTACCACCATAGGTTGTTATATAATCCGCCATATTATCTCTTCCCGTTTCATTTTATGACAAGTCTGTCAATACAGATCCTGTCTTATCATTCTTATCGCACTCCGCACGACCGTTGCAAATCCTTTTTTGATTCCAACAATCAAACTCCACATTAGTGCCATTATACGCTCATCCTGCTGATTCGTCCATGCTTTTTCTAAGTTTTCACACACATCCTGTCGATATATATAGTAGAAAGGAAGTGCTGCATTCTAACGTAATTTCAAGGAGGAGATTACTATGAATGATAAAACATTTACCCCAATCAAAGCAGTCATTGCAGTCTATGCAATGCCACGTTATACAAAGCAACAGGAACGTGAGAACCCGCAACACAGCAGACAGTCAAAGGATTTCGACACCGTGTTAGAAGATGCTATGAAACCAGACGACGACCGATTTGATTATATTCCAACCGGATGTTACAGCAAGGACGCCAGACAAGTCGTTGGAAATGTCAGTCACTTCCAGGCAAGATCCTAAACACAACGCAAAAGGACGCAGAATATACAAATGCATATCTGCGTCCTTTGTTATCGCCTTATAGCTTCGGATAATGCTTGATCTTACTTTAATGTAACCTTAGCACCTTCAGCCTCTAACTTAGTCTTGATGTCCTCAGCCTCAGCCTTAGCAGCTGCTTCTTTCACTACCTTAGGAGCGCCATCTACAACTTCCTTAGCTTCCTTAAGACCTAAACCAGTTACCTCACGAACAACCTTGATAACCTTAACCTTGTTTGGTCCAACTTCTGTTAACTCAACATCGAACTCGTCCTTCTCTGCTGCTGCATCACCTGCTGCTCCGCCTGCTGCTACTACTGCAACACCTGCTGCTGCAGATACACCGAACTCTTCCTCACAAGCCTTAACTAAATCATTTAACTCTAATACGCTTAACTTCTTGATCTCTTCGATAAATTCCTGAGTAGTCATTATTAATTCCTCCATTAAAATAATTATTATAGTGTAGTCAAACTACATGTGTGACACCCTGTGTCAGTAACTTAGGCTATCATCAGCCTATTGCATACCGCATAAATCTTATGCCTCTGCTGCACCATCCTGCTGCTCTGCAATCTGCTTGATAACTCTTGCAAAGTTTGCGATAGGTGACTGAATGCTTCCAAGTAACTTGGAAAGTAACTCTTCTCTTGAAGGGATGCTGGAAATTGTCTGGATTCCTGCCTGGTCATAGTAAGTTCCCTCAACTACACCACTCTTGATCTCTAATGCCTCTGCTTCCTTAGCAAACTTAGCAAGAATTCTTGCCGGTGCTGTAGCATCATCCTTAGAGATAGCGATTGCATTAGGTCCTTCCAGATCATCTTTCAAAGACTCAAATTCTGTTCCTTCAATAGCAAACTTAACCATTGTGTTCTTATATACTTTGTAAGCGATACCTGCTTCTCTTAACTCCTTACGAAGTCTGGTATCCTGCTCTACAGTAAGACCACGATAATCAACGATTACTGCTGACTTTGCGTCCTGAAGCTGAGCTTTGATCTCCTCAACGATTGGTTGTTTTAATTCAATCTTTGCCATCGTATTGCGCCTCCTTATAAAACTAATGACTGCGCGACATCGAACCTCTAACCGCTTTTCTAAATATAAGAAAAGCTCTACATCCAAAGACATAGAGCGAAACGTCAAACATACGATTCTTCCTCGGTAGGCGCTATGCTTACACCAAATGGTACCTACTGTCTTCGGCAGTTCATCGTTTGATACTTTACCACACACGGCCGTGTGTGTCAAGTCCCATTTTACAATTATTTTCTATATTTTTTAGGAAAAGACATATCTTTTTCTTACAAATGAAAGGGAATTTTTGCAAGAAAGCATATAGACTTTCCAAACATTGTATGCTATATTTATACTATCTATACAAATATGATATTTTGTATCATAAGTTACCGGATACCTGCAGTTATTCCAACGGATTGGAGCTTTACTGCTTTCTATTATACAGGT
>USBM01000056.1 GCA_900552885.1 uncultured Clostridium sp.
CATGGTCATTTGTTGCGATAAGTTATGTGAAGGGATTGATTCTGTTAGTAGCTGTTTTGCTGTTTCGAGCAGTGTGGAAGAGAAAGGAAGGAGTACATTCTAAGATGTATTCGCTGCTGTTAACAATAATTCCTTTATTATCGTGTGTTTTGTTTCTTATGCCACCCTGTTCTGGAATGATCGTTAGTAACCCTCAATTTTATATAGTGTTATTACTTTTTCTTTTTGTAATCAATGTGGTGAATTATGTGTTACTTGGGAATGTGTTAAAAGCAGAAGAACTGGAACAAAAGAATCAAATGTTAGATGATCAGCTGATAAGACAGAAACAGCGTTATGATCAATTGGGGGAAGCTTATCGGGAGATCCGGAGTTTCGTGCACGATACGAAGAAACATTTTAACTGTATTAATGAATGTGTGAAAAGGAAAGAATATGATGTTATCACGGCATATACACAGGAAGCAATGGCAGATCTGGAATCAAGATATGCAACAGTGAATACAGGATGTCTGGCAATTGATGCACTTGTGAGCAATTTTATGTTACAGACCAGATCTAAGGGAATTCAATTGACTACGAGCCTGAAGGTGGAAGCACAACGAGTTCCGGTTAGTGATTATCATTTGGCAATCATATTAGGAAACCTGTTGGATAATGCGTTGAATGCATGCCAGGGGCAGCTTAATCCCAAGATCGTGCTTAAGATACAACAGGTGGAAAACAATGCATTTGCCATATATATTGCCAATACCTATGTACCGGGACCGGATGATAAGGTGGTACAGAATTTAGACGAAATCGATTTTATTCACGGATATGGTCTTGATAATGTGAAAAAGTCGGTAAGAGCATATAACGGAATTATGAGAGTAAAACATGAGCAGGATGTGTATAGTGTTGCGATTGTATTTCCGTTTGATGCATTGCATTATATAAGACCGTTGTAAAATATCTTGTTAAAGTTAATTCGGAACAGACTGACTCGGATGGAATCGAATAAAGTGTTTACGAGTGAAATATAAGTTAAGGGGTATAATTTGTGATTTTTGTAAATTATACTCCCTTAAAAATAGTGATTGACATTTTGTCGCAATTCCCCTATAATCATATCTAGAGTGTTACTGATAAAGCAGGCATGACCATAATCGTAGAAAGATACGTTTTTTGGTTATGCCTTTTTGTATATTCTTGAACCGGTGGGAGAGAGGATATATGAAAGAATCAGGTGAACGAGAGGAGGGCAGAAACAATGGAGTTGATTAAAGCATTGAACAATAATGTGGCATTAGTCTATGATGACAACAAGCAGGAAGCAGTTGTTATGGGTAGCGGGGTTGCATTTGGTTTGAAACCCGGCGGTTCTGTCAATGAAAGTCGTGTGGAAAAACTCTTTGTCCTCGATGGTGAGAAAGGTCACAAAGACTTTAACCGTCTGTTGGAACGTATCTCGTTAGATAATCTCGAACTGGCCAGCGATATTATCAAGCGTGGGGAACAGCAGTTGGGATACCATTGTAATGACAGTATTCTATTAACTTTATCAGATCACCTGGGAATGATGTTGGAACGTGTGAAAGAAGGCGTGTATTTCGCTTCTCCATTAGAGTGGGATATCAAATTGATCTATCCCAAGGAATATCGATATGCGATGGCAGTGGTAGAAGATCTGCAACGGGATTTGAATACCGAGATTCCAAAGCAGGAGGCAGCATTTATTGCATTGCATTTCATCAATGCGAACCTTAACTTGGAAGGAATGCAGAACACCATTCTTGGCACAAAGATAATTCAGAACATCTTGAATATCTGCAAGATATACTATAAGAGAGAGTTTGATGAGGATGATTTTGATGTCCGCAGATTTATCTCTCATATCCGGTATTTCGTGCAGCGCCAGATGAAAGGCGAAGTGTTAGATATTGATGAGACGATCGCAGAAGCCGTGATCGTAAGTTGCCCGGAGGATTATAAGTGTTCCCTGAAGATCGCAGACTTCCTGAAGAAGACTTATAACTGGGATATCAGCAGAGGCGAGATCTTATATCTGACATTACATTTGAACCGTATAGGCAAAAAAGCATAAAGGTGTTACTAGTACGACTAGGCATGACTCGGACGATACAGTGCATATATATACGCTGTGTCTGTTTCGGGTCATTTTTTGTATCTGTTCAGAGCCAAGCGGATTTTTGCACAAATGTGTGAGTTATGTTTGCATAAACGAACGCTTTTGTACATAAATCCATTTGGCGGATACGTCACACCGACGAAATGCGTAGCATTTTGGAGGTTGGCTCTGAGCAGTTACCGTTTTTATGAAAGGAGAACAGAGTATGAAATTTGAAAATGAAGCAAAGACTATTGTAGAATTAGTCGGCGGCGAAAAGAACATTAACAATCTTGTACATTGTGCAACAAGACTGCGTTTCGAGTTAAAGAGTGACGCAAAGGCAGATAAGGCAGCTTTAGAGAAATTGCCATATGTTATGAAAGTAATCGTAAGTGGAGGTCAGTATCAGGTTGTAATCGGACCAGATGTCAACAACTACTATAACGCAATTTTATCTGTAGCTAATATTGGAACAAAGAAGGAAAGCAACGAAGACAGTGGCGAGAAGAAGAGTGCGATCGACCGTCTGATGAAGGTTATCTCCGGTGCCTTTTCTCCATTGATCCCATTACTTGCCGGTGCAGGTATGGTAAAGGCATTACTTACCGTATTGATCGAGTTACATGTATTAGGCTATGAAGATCCAACGTATTTGATCTTATCCGCAGCAGGAAATGCCGTATTCTATTTCCTTCCAATCTTCTTAGGAACAACACTTGCTAAGCAGTTTGGTGCAAATGCATATGTTGGTGGTGCGATTGGTGCAGCCTTGTTAGAGCCGAACTTTACCGGTTTGTTATCTGCAGAGGGCGGGGTGAATTTCTTAGGAATTCCGGTTACGCCGATTGATTATGCATCAACGGTATTCCCAATCTTTATTGCAGTTATCGTATATAGCTTCTTAGAGAAGGGTCTTAAGAAGATCATTAAGAAAGAATTACAGTTGTTCTTAGTTCCAATGATCTGTCTGATGGTTATGGTACCATTTACAGCGATCGTATTCGGTCCGGTTGGTACAACCGTTGGTAATGTAGTCGCTGATATTGTTGTAAAATTATTCAGCTTTAACAAGATTATTGCAGGTTTACTTCTTGCAGCAGCTTATCCATTCCTTACAATCTTTGGTCTGCATTGGGGATTTACTCCAATTACCTTACAGAACTTAGACCAGTATGGTGGAGATATGATCGAGGGTGTTTGTGTATGTGCGGTATTTGCACAGATCGGTATTGCAATCGGTGCTTATCTTAAGGGTAAGAAGGGTTCTAAGATTCGTTCCGTAGCAGGACCTACTGTTATCACTGGTATTATGGCTGGTGTTACAGAGCCAATCCTTTACGGTATTGTTATGGAGTATAAGAGATTAATGGCAGTTGTTGCAATCGCCAGCGGACTTGGTGGAGCAATCAATGGTGCACTTGGTGTTACGATGGATGAGTATGTATTCCACAACATTTTTGCTATGATCATGCAGACATATTCTCCATTTGTTGGTTATCTGATCGGTATTTCGGTTGCCCTTGTTGCAGGTGCATTACTTACTTATTTCTGGGGTATCCGTCCAGAGGATATGAAAGACTTTGTTCCGGAACATGAGGAAGCAGAGCAGATCGAACAGGCACCAGCCGTTGAGAAGACAGATGCAGTAGTATGTGCACCAGTAGCTGGTGAGGTAGTAGCATTAAAGGATGTTCCGGACGAGGTATTCTCAAGCGGAGTAACCGGAGATGGTCTTGCAATCAATCCAAGTGATAACAAGATTGTTGCACCTGCTGATGGTGTGATCAGTGCATTACTTCCATCCAAGCATGCGGTTGGAATGACACTTGCCAATGGTGCAGAGATATTGATTCATGTAGGTTTGAATACAGTTATGTTAGAGGGCAAGGGATTTGATGTTAAGGTAGAAGAAGGACAGGAAGTGAAAGCAGGAGAGACATTGCTTACATTTGACCGCAGTGTGATCGAGGGTGCCGGATATTCCCTGATTACTCCAATTCTTGTTACAAATACAGATGATTTTGCATCTCTTGAAAAGACAGATGCAAAGACAGTGAATGCAGGTGACAGCTTATACAAGATTATGGCATAGGAGATCAGTTATGAGAGATCATTTTTTATGGGGCGGTGCAGTTGCCGCCCATCAGGTAGAGGGTGCATATGACAAGGATGGAAAAGGACTTAGTATTGCTGATGTGATGACTGGCGGCAGCCGCGAGAAGGCAAGAGAGATCACAGATGGCATTGTGGAAGGTAAGTATTATCCAAACCACGAAGGAATTCATTTTTATGAGTTATATAAGGAAGATGTGAAGCTCTTTGCTGAGATGGGCTTCAAATGTTTCCGTACCAGTATCGCATGGAGCCGTATCTTCCCACAGGGAGATGAGACAGAGCCGAATGAGAAGGGCTTGCAGTTCTATGATGATCTGTTTGACGAGTTATTAAAGTATGGAATTGAGCCGGTCATTACGTTATCGCATTTTGAAATACCATATGGACTGGTGAAGAAATATGGTGGCTGGCGTAACCGGAAGATGATTGAATTCTTTACCCGGTTTGCACTTACTGTGATGGAACGGTATCGGGATAAGGTAACATACTGGATGACATTTAACGAGATCAATAACCAGATGATCTTAAGCAATCCGATCTATGCATTTACCAATTCCGGTATTGTATTCGAAGACGGCGAAGATCGTCAGAAGCTGGTATACCAGGCGGCACATTATCAGTTTGTGGCAAGTGCCAATGTGGTGAAGTTAGGTCATGCGATCAATCCGGAATTCCAGATTGGATGCATGGTGGCAGCAACACCAGTGTATGCATATAGCTGTAATCCGGATGACGTCTTGCTGGCACAGAAAGAGGATCGCAAGAATCTGTTCTTTACGGATGTTCAGGCAAGAGGGCATTATCCTGCTTACATTATGAAAGAGTGGGAGAAGAATGGATATGAGATGGATGTAACGGACGAAGATCTGCGAATCATTGCAGAGGGCTGTGTGGATTACATTGGTTTCAGTTATTATCTGAGCAGTGTAATGAGTGCAGATGCCAATATCGAGAAGTTAGGCAATGATCTGGCAGCTAGTGCGGATGCTGTACCTAATCCGTATCTGGAAATGACACCATGGGGCTGGACGATTGATCCGAAGGGACTTCGTTATGTCCTGAATCAGTATGCAGATCGTTATGAACTGCCATTATTTATCGTAGAAAATGGATTCGGATATGAGGATGTCTTAGAGAACGGAGAGATTACAGATGATAACCGGATTCAGTTCTTAGGGGATCATATCCGGGAAATGATGAAAGCCATTGAGGAAGATGGTGTCGATGTGATGGGATATACCGTATGGGGCTGTATTGACCCGGTATCCTTCACAACCGGCGAGATGCGCAAGCGTTATGGATTTATCTATGTAGATAAGATGGATGACGGAAGCGGCACCTATGCCAGAAAGAAGAAAAAATCATTTGACTGGTATCAGAAGGTGATTGCCAGTAATGGACGAGACCTATAATTCCCCAAGGTAATTCGGACAACGGACGATTATATAGAGCCCGGAATCGCAGAAGCGGTTCGGGTTCTTTTTCTTTGCCCCGGATAGAGAATGGGCAGGGTCCGGAAAGAATAGGATAGAAGTGTTACGTGCAGAATAATGTAAAATTGAAAGAAAAGTTCATGCGTTTTAGTGTAAAATTTGAATAAAAATACGTTGAATTTGACATGAATATATTATATACTACAAGAAAATGGATCAGGGTGGTGATAATATGTATAGGAAAGTTATGACATTTTTAGAAGATTGGAGACAGAATCCGTATCGAAAACCGCTTATTATACAAGGGGCAAGACAGGTGGGGAAGACATATTCCATTTTGGAGTTTGGGAGGACACATTATGACAATGTTGCGTATTTTAACTTTGAGACGAATCCCAAATTGTGTGAAACATTTGAGGAGGATATCAGTCCCGATTATTTGATTCCGATTCTGTCACATATTGCAGGGCAGACGATCGTCAGGGAAAAGACATTGATCGTGTTAGATGAAGTTCAATTGTGCGAGCGGGCATTGACCTCCTTGAAATATTTTTGTGAACAGGAGCCGGACTATCATATTATTGTAGCGGGAAGTCTGTTAGGAGTAGCGGTGAATCGGGCGCAGTTTTCATTTCCGGTGGGAAAGGTAGATATGAAAACGATGTATCCAATGGATATGGAGGAGTTCCTGATTGCAATGGGGGAGGAGAAGTTGGTTGAACGAATCCGAAAGCATTTTCTCACCAATGAACCAATGCCTTCTGCATTGCACGATCATGCAATGCAACTGTATCGGCAGTATCTTGTTGTCGGAGGAATGCCGGAATGTGTCATGCAATATGTACAGACGAAGGATTATATATTGATCCGTCATACGCAGGATACGATTCTTGCAAGTTATCTGAATGATATGAGTAAGTACAATAATACCAATGAGATTAAGAAGACAAGATTGGCATATGATAACATTACAGTACAGCTTTCAAAGAAGAATACCCGTTTCCAGTATAAGTTGATCAAGAAAGGGGGACGTGCTTCGGAATTTGAGAATGCAATAGAGTGGTTGTGTTTGTCAGGGGTTGTTTCTAAGATATACAGAGTGGAACAGATCAAGAAGCCGTTGGAAAATTACAGGGATATAGATGCCTTCAAAATCTATGTGTCAGATCTGGGCTTGTTGTGTGCGAAGAAAGATCTGGCGGCAGATGATATCTTGTATATGGTAGATGAGATAAATGATTTCAAAGGCGGCATGACTGAGAATTATGTGAATGCACAGTTAATAGCAAATGCATATCACACATATTATTGGGAGTCGGAGCGTGGAGCAGAAGTTGATTTTGTGATTCAACGGGATGGGAAGATCATTCCGATTGAGGTTAAGTCAGCGGATAATACAAGAGCGAAAAGTTTGAATGTATATATGAATACGTACAAACCAGCATATGCGATCAAGTTATCTTCTAAGAATTTTGCGTTTGAAGATAATAAGAAAGTAGTTCCGCTTTACGCGGCATTTTGTATTTAATAGATTCATATAGGAGATCATGAAAGGATTCTTTCGTGATCTCTATTTATATGGTGTCTTTAATAAAAAGGGCTGCGAAAACATTTCTACGAGAGGGAGCAAAAAGAAATATTGACACCATATTGTATATATGGTATATATACAATATGCATACTTGATGGGATGGTCAGCCATCCTATATCCCGGGAGGAAACAGATGGATATTATAATTAGTAACAACAGTAACAGTCCGATCTATGAGCAGATCACGACGCAGATTAAGGAGATGATCTTAAATGGAACCTTACAGGAAGGGGACGCTCTTCCGTCTATGCGTACGTTGGCAAAGGATTTGCGGATCAGTATTATTACGACAAAGCGGGCATACGAGGACTTGGAACGGGACGGATTCATTGAATCCTTTACCGGAAGAGGAAGCTTTGTGAAGGCTGCCGGTAAGGAACTGATGCAGGAGGAATTGCTGTGTCAGGTGCAGGACTTAGCAGAGCAGACCTGTAAGAAGGCGGCACTGGCAGGTCTTTCTTTAGAGGAGCTATTAGAGACGATACGACTGATCTATGATGGTGAGTAGTGGAAAGGGAGAAGAAGATGAGTAATGTAATAGAGGTAGAAGGTCTGTGCAAACGCTATGATGGTTTTGCAATTGAAAACCTCAATCTATCCATTCCGCAGGGCGGTATTATGGGATTCATTGGGGCAAATGGTGCCGGAAAGACAACGACCATTTATTCCATATTGAATATCATTCCGGTTGATGCGGGCAGGATTCGGATCTTTGGTAAAGATTATAAGAAGGATGAGCAGGAGATCAAGCAGGATATCGGGGTTGTGTTTGATGAGATGGGATATCATGAGATTATGACGCCATTGCAGATCAGCCGGATGATGAAGTTTATATATCATAATTGGAGTGAGACGGAATTTGCAAAGTATTTAGATCGCTTTGGTCTGCCATATAAGAAGCAGTGTGGAACGTTTTCGCGTGGTATGCGGATGAAATTACAGATTGCAGTAGCTTTATCGCATGAGGCAAAGCTGTTGCTCATGGATGAGCCGACAAGTGGATTAGATCCGGTTGTGCGGAATGAGATGTTAGATATCTTTCAAGAGTTCGTGGAAGAGGAAGATCATACCATTTTGCTGTCCTCTCACATTATTGAGGATCTGGAGCGGATTGCGGATGAGATCGCATTTATTGATAAGGGAAGAATTCTGTTGGCAGATAATAAGGATGTGATATTAGAGCAGCATGCGATTCTGAAAGGTAAGAAACAGGATATCAGTAAGATCCGGTCAGAGGATATGGTTGGGGTGAAACGATCTGCATATGGAGTTGAGATTCTGGTACACGATGCTCTGGCATGTCGGAGAAGATACCCGGAATTTCTGTGTGAACCGGCTTCGCTTGAAGATATTATGCTCTACTATGTGAGTAGAGAAAGTAAAGGAACGACAGATGCAAGTGAGATGACAGTGGAGAACAAGGGGGCGTAGAACATGGTCGGACTGATTCAAAAGGATATGTGTGTGTTACGCCGGCAACTCCTGACTCTATTGGAGGTGGCAATTGGCGTTACGGTATTGGGCGTGTTATTTTTCTTAAGTGCGAAGTATGGAAATATTGCCAAAGAACTTGCCGGTATGGACTCGGAACCAAACGGAGAAGCGATGTTCTTTGTTGCATATCGGATGACAATCTGGATGATACTGTTGATACCGATGACATTTTTAACGACAATACAGGAATGTTTTAAGGCAGATATTCAGGCTGGATTCTCGGTTGTCGCAGATTCCATGCCAATATCGAAACGTACTTTGGTGTGCGCCAGATATGTGGGAAGTATGTTGTTGTCGGTATTTTGTCTTGGGGTATCCCTGTTAGCAGGGGGACTGGTAGCTATGACAACGGATGCGTTTGCATTTTCTGAGATAGCGAGATGGTGTCTTTGTGCATTTGCAGGGCTGGTCATTTATAATATGATCATTTTTCCGTTATTATACTGGTTCCGGGGAAAGAGGATGGATCTGATCATGTTGTTTCCTCTTCTGACAGTGGGAATGTATATTATCATAAAAGGTGGTCAGTTAGATGATGCAGAGCTTACCGAAGCGTTGATCTATTTGGGAGAACATGCAGCGGATTATACATGGATACTATTAGGAATTATGGTGGTTTGTGTGGGAATATCGTGTGGGATTTCCGTGTGGTTGGAAGAGAGAAGGGGGCTTGGAAAATGATCGGATTATGCTATAAAGATATGATATGCGGAAAATTAAGGTGGACGGTGTTATGCGTGGTACTGGTGTGCATACTGCCGATTGTAGTGGGCTATCTGGTTCCGGAAACTGTACTTCCGTCAGATAATGTGAGTGTTCTGGTGCTTCTTTTTTTGGGAGTTGGAAGTGTCTGTGCGTATGGTGTGCTGCTTGGAAATGTGGTGCAGGCGGTACTGGATACGGATAAGGGCAAGAATGCAGAGGCATATATGAGAAGTCTTCCTTCGACGGCAAGCCGCTATGTATATAGCAAGTATATTGTGTTGGCGGCAATATTCGGACTGGTTACGGTTGGCTTTGTGTTAGCCTTCTGGATGCTTCGGGGAATCGGAAATGATCCGGGAGTACAGATGTTGACGGGTGAATTGCTTTCTGCATTTCCGGCGGTATGCGGTTGCTGTCTGGTTGTTCTTGCGCTTGAACTTCCGGTATGTTTTCGATTCGGAACAGAGAAGGGCAACCAGATGCGGGTTGCATTTATTGTATTCCTGTTCTTTGGTGGTATCGTCTATCTGTTATTTGGGGATCTTACGGTATTCGATCATTGGGATGCCGAACATATTTATCAATTCTTAGAACAGCATCCGTGGATTATGAAGCACGGAAAAGCGACCGTTCCGGTGGTGTCGGTTGTCTTGTATGTGCTGTCAGCGAGATTGTCTGCATGGCTATACACAAAGAAAAATGTGGGAGAGTGATTAGAAAAAATACCCGGAGTAAAATCCGGGTATTTTTTTGCAACATTTTTCTGCTCCGAATTGTATATAATGAAGTAATGGAACGTCTTACGGTAACACCGGAGATGAAAGCACGAATCCTTCAAAATGTTGCAAAAGAACAGAAGGAGAATCAGAATACATGGAAGAAGATGTATAGCAGATATATTGCGATGGCGGCTTGCCTGGTGCTTGTGTTAATTGGTGCGATGGGAATTCCAAGGTTATTAACATTATATGATATAGATGGGCGAGGTACCGATCCGCAGCCTGCAACTACAGAATTTGTACAGGGTGTATTTGCGATAGAAGAGAAGAAGGATGTACAGGCGTTATCCGATGCAATTGGATTTTCAGTTCAAGAGTTAGG
>USBM01000057.1 GCA_900552885.1 uncultured Clostridium sp.
ACCCTTCTGTGTCACCGTTACAACATCTTCGTTACTTGATGTCCAATAAATAATATTAGATGCTAATTTCTTATTTGGAGAAAGTGTAGCTTTCACTTTCATCGTCTTACCTACTTTCAGATTCTTCGTCTTAACCTGAAGTTTTACCTTGGTAACGACTTTCTTCATAACCTGAATCTGGAAAGTCTTAACCAATCCACTCTCTGTCTTAACCGTGATCGTTGTCTTACCCGGATTCTTACCGGCCGTAATCTCACCATCTTCGTCCACGATTGCAACCTTTGGATTACTGCTGGTAAAGGTAACTTCTTCCTCGTCTGCATCCTCCGGTAAAAATGCTATATTCAACTGCATTTTCTTC
Source organism: uncultured Clostridium sp. (assembly GCA_900552885.1). GTDB lineage: Bacteria > Bacillota > Clostridia > Lachnospirales > Lachnospiraceae > CAG-590. The sequence continues at coordinate 362 of USBM01000057.1, forward strand.
TTTGGTGCCAGCTTCATGGTTCCTGCGACCAGCATATTATCTGCTTTCTTCACATCCGCAGTTACCTGAATACCCGTTGCCTTTACCTCATCCGCCGCACTTGGTGTTGCAGGAGTCTGTGCAGGTGTGTTGCCGGTTGCTCCTGTGACTGAACCACCATTTTGTCCACCTGATCCGTTTGGCTTACTAGTATCTTTGCTCGGCTCAACCTCACCGGAACCTCCCGGATTCTGACCCGGATCTTTGCCTGAATCATCCGGATCCGGCTTTTCTTCCGTCTTTTTCTTCGCAACAGCAAGTGTTGCCTTGCCCGTTATATTACTTCCATCTGCCGCCGTTGCAATAATATCCACTGTACCTTCACTAAGTACTGTCACAACACCGGTTGAATCAACCGTCGCAATCTTTGAATCACTGGTCTTCCATGTTACTTGTTTGTTCGTTGCATTCTCCGGCAAAACAGTTGCGGTTGCTTTTACCGTTGCGGATTGATCATCAGTTAATTCGATTGCATTCTTGTCCAAATTAACATTGATTCCCGTTACTGCGATCACTGCATTCTGAACCGTTCGGCTGATTGCCTCCTGCTTTGAATCAATCTCGCCAGAACTTACAGTTACTGTTAATTGAGTCGTATAATTTCCTGCCACCTTACCATTTTTCAATTTCACTATAACCGTACGGCTCTCCCCGGACTTCAACTGTTCTAACTTAGACTCATCCAGCATAAACGCATCTGAATCAATCGCTAAATTCAACTCGTCAAATGTTACATTGGTATTATTAGCAATCTTAACTGCAACACCGTCGCCATCCTCAACATAACCTGTAGTTAAATCCTGTGCCTGCTGCACTGTAACATCTAATGTTCCGGTGATCTTGGTATACACCGCTTCAAATGCGATATCTCCATCAACTGTCTGCTCTTCTCCAGCCTTTCCTACAGATTCAACATCTCCTCCTGCTCGTCTCCATCCCTCCGGATGATATCCTTTCTTTATCGGAAGGCTCGGCAATGTAATCTTGCTATTCAATGCCGCCTCTTTAGGCTGATCAATTATCTCATCATCATCCTTAAATATAATCGTCGCAAAAACAACCTTCTCACCATTCTGATCTACCACATCCTTTATATTATATATTGGATTATTCTTCTTTGTTACATTGGAACCAACCGTACACCCACCTACTACAATCGTAGCATTCTCATTCTCTGTATCAACTTGAATTGGTATCACACTGGTTGCAGTTTCTCCTACATTTGCAGTAAGATTTCCCCCGATCAGATCAATTTCTGTATCTGCTTTCAATGCCGGCAGGGAATCTGTTCCATTTGCAGTTATATCACCACCATTTACAATGATCTTACCTGCTACAATCGCTCCATCCATTCCTGCGTCTACAGTCAATTTACCGGCTGACACATTCTCATTCTTATCGATTGTAATAGTTGCATCACTTGCAAGACCTTCCTTTACAACATTCTCTCCTTCCAATTTTACAGATATATTAGCTGTGGAAGTTATTGACTTAGCATTGGCATTAACAAGAATTATCTCCGCACCATTGCTCACTACCGTAATATCTGTTCCATCACCGGTTAATGTATATGTCTTATCCTTGTTGTTCAATGTAAGGAGCTTGTTCGTCGAATCATATGTAATCGTTTCATTATGTGCTTCTACATACTCAGCATCCTTTAATTTACTCAAATCTACAATGTAGGTATCTTTCTCACTTAGATACGTCTTTACTGTAACCAACGCACCTGCTGCACCTGCCTCTACCTCATCTGTTGCCGCATAGCGCAGTGCAAACGTATAATCCGAATATGGGGAAAGCTTCTCAAACTTTGGACTTTCCTGCCACCTATATTCATTCCCCTGCTTGATACCATATTCTACCATTTGCTCACCGACATAAGTGGATAATGTAACACTAGAATCCGTCTTACTTGCAACTGTAGGTGCAATTAGTTTTAACGTATTTTCTTTCTTTGTTACTGTTATAGTGACAGGTAATTCTGCCGTCGCATACGCATCCGTATCTGTCGGCTTAAATACTAATGTATAGCTGCCGGCATTCTTTGTTGTAAGAATTGTATCATCCAAAAGTGCATTTCCATCTTTCTTCCAACTAAGAGTTCCCTCTTTTGTGATATCCACTTTTTTCGCTGTAACCGTATAATCCTTGATAATATCCTTAAGCGTCGTTCCCGATACTACAGAAATAGCTATACTACCACTAATAACCGTCTGCGTTGGCGGTGCTTTTGTAACCGTCACTTTACAAGTTGCAGTAAATCCACCATCGTCTGTTGTAACTGTGATGGTTGCGGTTCCTGCTTTAACCGCTGTTACAACTCCGGTATCACTTACTGTTACCACATCGGTATCAGAAGATGACCATGTTACTTTTTTGTTTGTTGCACTCTTCGGTGTAATACTTGCTGTCAGTGAAACAGTCTTTCCTTCTTCAATTGTTGTCGTCTCTGGTGTCACAGCAACAGATTCTACGGAAGTAGTAGTACTTCCTCCACTAAATTCTGATCCACCATAGAATTTCTCATTAATGGTCTGGTCACTGAATCCTTCTTCTGTACTATTCTTATTTTCTAAATACAATGCAGCTAATGCTCCTACAAAAGATGCATTATAATCAAGTGTCACCTCACTTGTATGATCATCATCCATTAAATCAACATATGTAGAAAAGTCACTTGTTCTAGGTCCACCTACCAAAGCTCCAAACAATGTATATTTCGAAACAACACTGGCATCACGAAATTTATCCCATCCATTTAATCCCGATGCTGCTCTATGATGCGGTTGCTTCGGCGAATTTTCATTATAACCAACTACAAGATTCTTTTTTAAAGAATTATTACCTAAAATAATACTCATCTGATATTTCGCCCAATCCGGATATGCGGTCTGCCCATTCATCTTCTTATTATATATCATTGCCATCAACTGGGCATTACAGTTATATCTGGCAGAACCCCATTCACTGTAACAATAGTATTTATCCTTGCTGCTGTTGGCAATATTAACAAGTCCTCCATTAACCTTATCCAATAATGACGAATCATTATCCGGTGAATATAATGCAGCGGCTTGATATACATTGTCCCAATCGTACAAATTACCTGCACAAGCATATACATCTGATGTTTTATACGCATTCTTGTATGAACTATCTTTCGTCGCCTTATATAACATTGCAGCCGCAAATGCATAATCATCGACATAGCTGGAAGAGCCATAGAACGAACCATCCTTCGTACCAATTGCTCCATTATATTTCTTTGCAAACGCAAACAACTTTTTTGCATATTCCAGATCGTCTACATTTCCAAAGTTTATATAATTGATTGCTAACGCCGCAGCCGTTTCTGACACAATATCTGTCGCCGGATTACTAGCAGTCGCAACTAATGTAAAATACCTCTCCGTAGCCGTTTCGTCCTCTACTTCTGGTGCCGTCCACTTATTATGATCCGGCTGGCCGTGCCCTACCTGATAGCAGAATGCTTCGACTTCCTTATTTGAATTGAGTACCGTACACCGCTTTACATATTCACAATAATGATCCACTATCGTTTTCAAATGCCCTGTTTGTCCTAACTCATCATAAGCCTGACCAAATTCCATATAACCCATTCCTAATGCGGACATCGCCTGCGCCATCGGCAGGCCAAACTTTACATGATCGCCTGCATCGTGAAATCCTCCCACGGCAGGATATGTCTTTCCATTATATGTGAACTTATCATTAACATGACAATTGCCTCGCCATCCATTATACTTCTCACTTGAATAAAGCGACTTCTTATTCACTTCATCACCACACATGTTAGCGTCATAAAAATACAACGAATATTGCAGTGCTTTTGCGAAGTTATATCCAACAGTTGAATCAATCGTTCCTATATCACTTCCGTCAAATGTTCCACCGCCAGACTCCCCCGATCCACCTGACCCGCCAGAAGATCCACTTGCCTGTGTTGCATTATTCACAACCGAATCAAATACTCCACTTGCACTATTTCCCGTCTTGTAATATACAATTGCGCTTCCTGTATCAATATCATTAGATCCAGTATAGTTAAACTTATAATTATCTTCAGCGGTAGAACCAAAACTTCCCCCTGCCGTAATTACTCCACTTGAACTATCACTCGGTGTCAGATACAAATAAGAATCCGTATAACTTAGCTTAACCTTTGCCCAACTAGTATCCCATGCCTGTGATGAAGTAATTCCTGTCACTGGAATTGCCACAATCCAATCACTAATCGATTCTGATAATCTATTACTTACTTGTAAATAGTATGCATGATAACTTCCATCAATCTTCTCCTTTACAATAGTGGCTTTCACCTTATCAGACTTCTGACCAATTACAGCAGGATCTGTAGCTGTTGCATCGTCTCCTATATCTCCGGATGATTCACCAACCTTATAGGTTAATGTAACCGTTGCATTTGCAATAGCAGAAGATACAATCTGAAAGCCTGCACCGCTTCCTGTCTTGCCTGCTTCAATCTCCGCATTTGTCCACACTTCTCCGGTTGTTTTATCCGTTCCTTTATATGTTACAACCGTAATTGTATTTCCTGACTGTGATGCCCCATTCCATCCGGCATTCCAACTTGATGCATCCTGGCACATTATAGTTACTTGCCAATCGCTAATCAACTGTTCTGAATTATTATGCACAATAACATCATATTGTGTTAAATCAACCGATGGTGTATCCCCCCATTTTCCAGCTGGAATAATACCATTCTCCTTCAACTCTACATAAACCGGCCGTGACTCATCAATCGCATTACTCACTGTCTCTGCTGCTTCAACCTTCCCTGCCGGCACCATCACCAGACTACACAACATAACGAGTGCCATGATCCATGCACCCCATCGTTTCACGTTCCTTTTCATAAAATATACTCCTCCTTCTCTCTTATCATTTTACCTTCTTGCTTACTGTTTTCCAGTTACCATACACCATTTTGTCAAGTTTCAGATAGGTGCGGACTCTTACATAATATTTCTTGCCGCTTTTCAGACGTTTTCCCCTATATTTGGTAATCGCCTTGCTTGTGGTATTAGTCTCTACTTTGTACGTCTTCTTTCCCTTGAAATTCTTGTTCGGAGATATCTGTATCTGATATCCATCAATTCCGATTCCCCGTTTCCAGTTAAGTGTCAGTTTCTTCTTACCTGCGGTTACTTTCAACCCTGATACATTCGCAACCGTCACTGACTTTTCCATCGTTTCTTCGGTTATCTCTTCCTGTTCCGTTGTTGTCTCTACCTGCGATCCGTCAATCAGACTCGTTGTTGTCGATGTATCCTTTGCCACCCGGTAAGCAATCGTTGCATTCGCCGGCTGGGTAACCGCTGTCAGATCATCATATCCAAAACATTGTACCCAATAAGTTCCTTTCTTCGTAACCAGACACCCGATTCCAATTGTCTCATAGCCACCATTCAATATGTTAGCCTTATGTCCCTGTGAAGTCATCCAGCCTTTCATAACATCTCTTGGTGTACTATATCCCCATGCAATATTCTCTCCATACATCTTGTCACTTGCAGTAAAACAATCTTCTCCATTCGGTCTCATATGAGAAAATGATACTTCTGTCTCTGCAGCCCTCATCATTGCTGCATTCAACAAATCTGCATCCATAGCAAGAGGCACCGCCCCTACCGCTGCCCGCTCCTGATTAACCAGTTCCAACACCTGATACGCATAATCGTATCGTGCTGTACCGGACACATCCTGCGTATTCGCCGCATAGACTGCCTGCCCGGAAATCCAGACCGCTACTCCAATCACAAAGAGTCCTACTGAATGTTTCATCTTGCTTACTATATTCATTTGTATACCATCCTTTTAATTTATTGCATAGCTACTGCCGCGCGAATGTTCATCTCGAATCCTCCGGATTCTCGATGTTCGTTACACTCTATCGCATGAACGCCATCTCGAATCCTCCGGATTCTCGATGTTCGTTGCACTCACATAATTTTCATCGAAGTCATAAGTCTGCAAGCAGCCTATGACTTCTTATGAAAATTGCGTTCATGCTTATACGTTCATTATACCGTAAACGAGTTTTGTGAACAATGTTTTATATTTGGTAATTGTGCACAATCATTTTAGTAATTGTGCATAACTCTCTTTTATAACACCTGACATCATACTCTTTTACCAGAGCTCTTGCACCCGTTTCCAATCTATGTTACCCTTTTCTAAGAATCATTTTATATAGATGAATTATCTTTACCGTAGTTTATTACGCAACTTATTACATACAACCAACCCGGAGGATTACACTATGGCCAACAACAGCAAGATTTTATTATTCCATGTAGAACCCGCAACCTGCAGACAGATCGAATCCATCTGCCGGACACTGCACATTCAGGTCATTAAAGTCAAGCCAACTTCTTATGAACAGACATTAGGATATCTTGCCGGCATTTCCGGCTTCAACCGACAGAACAAGACCTATACCGGACCTGAATTTCCATCTGAAATGCTGGTGTTTGCCGGTATGGACTCAGAGCTTGTCGATGCATTTCTTGATGCATACAAAAAAGCCTCCATTCCACCAATTGGACTGAAGGCTATTCTGACACAACATAATATATTCTGGACAGCAACGGCTCTTTATAGAGAATTATTCCGAGAGCATACATCTATGCATTAGATGCATCTTCTCTTCACAATATACTCCTTATTGGCTGAGTCATTCCGACCATCTCAAAGTACAAAAATACACTTGTGATTCACCGGTGCAATATCAACCAGGCAATGCTTACTCTTATTCCTCTTCCCAAAAGAGTTCATCCAACGTCTTGCCAAGTGTCTTGCAGATTGCCCGGCACAGATTGATCGTCGGATTATAATCTCCCTTTTCAATTGCATTGATCGTCTGTCGCGATACCCCTACCGCAGTTGCAAGATCCTGCTGAGACAGATCCAGTGCCGCCCGGGCAGACTTCATTTTCAAGTTCTTCATAGGCTATTCCTCATTCTCTTCCTGTTTCTTATTATACAATAATTTGAGGTTAAACATAAGAGTTAATGCAAGAAATAACACCGCAACAATCAGATTCGTATATCGATAAGAGATCGCTCCTTTTTCAAGAAATGATACTCCCTCCCGCACATCTACAATTCCCGCGATCAGATTGACCACACCCACCAAAAGAAACATCATATTAATTCCTTTTGCATTCTCCTGCAAAGACATATAGGCATCCTCCCAGATACAGATCGTTGCAAAGATAAAAATCGCAATACATATACCGATCCACATCCCGCCAAATGACATCAAAAGTGGAATATTACACATATCTTTTAAGACGGATACAATCGTCACATATAAGATAAGGAAAAAGAAACCTATCTTGTACGCCTTACCCCTCGCCTGTAACTGCCTCTCATCATATGCTCCTTCTCTGGCACATTTGAATGTAAAAATCTTTCCGCCCACTTTACGGATCATCCGGCTTAATACAAATACCAAAAGAAGTCCTACTGCAAAACCGCAAACCATACCCAATATATAACTTATACTATGATGTTCCATCTCCATCTCTCCTTTTCTCACCGTTATATCTCATGATGACCCTGATCTGATTCCGTTACAAAAACTTCCTCTGCCCTTTCGCATCTGCTTCTATTCTTGAGTTCACTATTCGCATATACCTATATATCTGTCTTACTTACACTATGTTGCCGCATTTACTACATGCCCTTGATATTCTTCAAAGCCGTACTTAACTTGATCGGATTCCCGTAACGAAGCGTTCCCATCCGGTAGATCTTCGCCGCCAGCCAGCCTACACCAAAGATGGATGCAAAGAGGATCACCGCTGATACCACGATCTCCCACATAGCTACTGTTCCCATTCCGATTCGTACGAACATCGCAGAATAGGATGAAAATGGAAGAAATGAGCAGACCTTCATAACAATACCATCCGGATTCTGCAACTGGAACAATACCGCAAAGTATACGATCATGATCACCATCTGCAAGGTTCCTGCTGTCTTATTAATATCCTCTGTCTTCGATACCAGCGCTCCCATTGCACCATAAAGGAACGCATAGAACAGAAATCCACCAATGCCAAATACCGCAAACGCCGCAAGCACTTCACCCGGAATATCCAATACCATATCCAGTGCGGCACCCCAGAACGTATGATTGATCGCATAGCCACCAAGCACTGCGGCTAAGATCAGCCCAAGCTGCAGGATTGCTGCGGTTGCACCCGCAAATACTTTTCCAAACAACAGATACTTTGCATCAATGCTTGTCACCAAAACTTCGATTGAACGATTGCTCTTCTCTACCGTTACCGACGTTGCCACCATCACACCATACAAAATGATCATCATAAAGATCACAATGACAAGCGCATAACAATACCAGTAGTTATCCTCCGCATCTTTACCAAGGATCTGCTCCGTACAATCGACCGGTGCATTATATTCTGCCATAAAAGATGCATAATCAATTCCCTGCTCCTCACAGAATCTTTGCTGATGCATCATCGATAACACTTCTTCAAAGACTGCCTGATTCTCGTCAAACATTTCCCGGTTCAATACATAATATTCATAATGCAGATCGTCCTTTACGTCAAATCCTGCCGTAATCTCTTCTTTCTTAACTGCTTTCTCTAACTCCCTGACGTCATTCAGCTTTACTATATTCACGTCATCGCCAAAGGCCTGTTCTAACATTGACAGATCAGCAAACAGCCCCTCTTCGTCCACAAGTCCTAACCTGGTTGCATCCTCTTTGTTCTTATCCTCCGTATCCTTCTTGCCATCCTCTGTTTTCGTGCTCTCTATACCAAGCATATCCGACATATCAAATACTCTCGGCAGGAACATGGCACCAAATAATAGTACCGCTAACACGATCGTTGTGATCACAAACGACTTATTCTTCATATAACTCTTTAATTCAAACTCATATACTGTTAAGAACCGTCTCATTCCTCTTCACCCACCTTTGCCACAAATATATCATTTAACGATGGCTTATACGTCTCAAAATGCTCAATCTCCACATGTTCCATATTGGCAAGTGCCGCAAACAACTGCTTTCGCGTTACCCCTTCACACAATCGGACGATCACTTCTTCCTTCGTACGTCCCGTCACCGACACAAGCTCTCCCAGCTCTTTCAACAATACCGTCTCAAAGATCTCTTCGTCCATTCCGACACCACTGATCACTAACCGGTTCTCACCAAACTCCCGCTTAATCTCATCCAAATTACCGGAAAGAGCAACTTCACCATGATTGATGATCACGATATCCTCACAGAATTCTTCCACATAACTCATCTGATGACTGGAGAAAATGACAATCTTTCCCGCTGCGATCAACTCCTGCACAACATCCTGTAATATCTGCGAGTTGACCGGATCCAACCCACTAAATGGTTCATCCAAGATCACAATATCCGGGTCACAGACTAACGTCGATGCCAACTGTACCTTCTGCTGATTCCCCTTGGATAATGTCTCTAATAAATTGCCCGCGTACTGATCCACCTCTAACCGTGCAAGCCAGCGTTTGGAATTCGCAACTGCCTCTTTCTTGCTAACACCACGCAGCCTTGCTAAGTACACCATCTGTTCCATGATCTCACGCTTCGGATATAATCCTCTCTCTTCCGGCAGATAACCAATCTGAACCTTGCGCGGATCAAACTTCTCTCCGTCTAACAGCAATTCTCCACTATTCGCACGAAACACATCCATCAATATACGAATGGTTGTTGTCTTACCTGCACCATTACGACCTAACAGACCTAATGCTTTGCCACTCTCTACAGAAAACGAAATTCCTTTGAGAATCTCGGTCTCACCGAAAGACTTCCGAATGTCTCTTACTTCTAATCTCATCTTCTAAAATCCTCCCTCTTCTATATAAAATTGCTTCTATCATACAGACCATTTCCCTTGCCCGATCTCTCCTGATACAACTTTCCATTCACCAAGCAGCATCATTCACCTGGCACTCTGTATCTATCAGCTTATAGACATAGTATATGCACCGCGTTACATTTTGTCAAGTATATTTTACATATTATATAATATTTATGTCTTTCTCAAAAAAATATA
>USBM01000058.1 GCA_900552885.1 uncultured Clostridium sp.
CAGGTACGTGGAGCACGCCAGCACTTTGCGACGTAGTAATAAGCAGAACGAACCAAAATAGGATATGGATTAAAAATTTATACGTATAATTCGTAGATATATTCAGAAATCCATATCTATTTTGCATGAGTTCGCTTATTATAAGGAGCATTAGTGTCTGCTGCGTGCGAGTCGTAACGCGAGTGTGCCTGCTGCAACATGACACCACCCAAAGCCGGGTTCACAACCTAAAACATGCGCGTCCGTCACTTACTCTGTGCAAGGGTATAAGTCTATACCTGGAAGGTAGTAAGATACCGTTCAATGGTACGATGAGCCCTCTCATATTCCTCCAACAGATGCGGATGTCCTGCAATCGCATCCTCAATACGACCTTCCTTGCATGCATATTCCTGTGTCTGGGCTGCGACAGCCAATTCTTCAATACCCAAACTCCGCATACCACCCTTTAACGCATGTACACGGATTGTATATTCCTCCCAGTCCTGTTTGTCAAAGCTTTCCTGAATCTCTGTTTTTCTTTCCTGTTCTAATTCCAGGCAATATTCCAACAGTTCTTTGAAAAGATCTCTCTGCCCGCCCATATTCTGCTGAATTGCCTCCTCATGAATCTCCATCGGAACGAATACCGTTTCTTCAAATTCCGGCACCGGTTTTCTCGCTGACTCATCGATCAACTCAATCTTTGTACCCGGGAGCCATTTACGAAGTACCGCATCAATTGATTTGAGGTTCACTGGTTTTGCAAGGAAATCCTGAAAACCATGTGCTAAAAACATCTTTTTGGCATCATTGACCGCATTCGCCGTCAGTGCGATGATCGGTAGATTCTTTCCATATTCGCCACCGGTTCTTCTTATGATCTCTGCTGCTTCAATTCCGTCCATCTCCGGCATCATATGATCCATAAAAACAATGTCAATGTCCTGATCTTTCAGTAATTCAATCGCTTCTTTTCCGCTTCTTGCAAGAATTGCCTGCACATCATATAACCGCAGAATCCCCTCTGCTACACGCAGGTTAATCTCGTTATCATCTACAATCAATATTCTTGCATATGGTGCACGGAACTGCACTGTAATCTCTTTTTCGTCAATCAACTGACTATAGAATGCTTCTCCATTTAATGCCGATACTACATTAATGGAATAAAAAGGAAGATGAATTCCGTTCACATCGGTTCCCAGCCGGATAGGATACTGCGGATCATGCATCACGTATACATTAATATACTGGGCAATCTGATCAAAATAACTCTTCTGATCTGTATACTCTCCCATTCCAATAAACAAATGTGTTAGTGACTTTTGTTCTACTACATGCATCAATTCTACAAAACTTGTAATATTGCGACACGGTACCCCTAATGCATTCCATATATGTTCATTGGCAATCTTATAATACTGATCCCCTGCACTTGGATACTGTTCTTTATCTCCATATAATACAACCCGAATCCCCTCTGATTGTTTCAACGCAAGAAATGGTGCTGCATCTACAATCCTCTGCGGTACCTCTACCGTCATAGTACTGCCCTTGCCATATTCACTATCCACCCGGATATTTCCATGCATAGCCTGCACCAAGCGTTTACAAATAGGCAATCCAAGTCCGGTTCCTTCTATAGAACGATTCTTTTTGGTATCTAAGCGATTGAAAGATTCAAACAAATGCACCTGATCCTCTTTCTTAATTCCGATACCGGAATCCTTCACAACCATCTTAAGCCAATTCTGATCTTCCTTCTCATAACAGGACAGCTCAATAAAAATATATCCCTGCTCTGTAAACTTCACTGCATTCGTAACCAGATTCATCAAAATCTGCCGGTTACGCAGTACATCTCCCATCAACTGTTTCGGCATTTCCGGACTACAATCAATAATAACTGCAATATCCTTATACCCCCTCCGAAACATCGCTGTATTCACAACATCCTGCACAACGGATGCAATAGAATACGGCTCATACACAATATCCATCTTGCCTGATTCTATCTTAGAAAAATCGAGAATATCATTAATAATTCCGAGTAGATTCTCACCGGATGTCTGGATATTATAACAATACTCTTTCACTTTATCATTATCATCACTCTCGCGCATGATCAACTCACTCATACCTACAATTGCATTCATAGGTGTCCGGATCTCATGAGACATATTTGCAAGGAACTCATCTTTACTCTTCTGTGCAATATTCAACAATGCATTCTGTGTCTCCATTTCTTTCACCTTCTGTTGGTATAACATCACCATAACATTCTCCGTGATCAAAAATGCCTCACAAAACAGAATCATCATTACATAATAATCAATACTTATCATCTTCGTAATTACATCATATTCCGTAATCAATCCAAACACAATCGCCAGATTCACAGCAATTATATAATACATATTAAGGTGCATATCCCCATAGATGGATATGAGTGCCCCCGTTACCATATATATGCATATTCCTCCGGAAAGAGTCTCCAGCTCACTGCCAATCATGTGCGTTGCCACCATAACACATATAACAAATCCAAGTTGTGACCAAAGCGGCTTTTTAATTGCCAATAAACATACTGCCGCAATCACTGATAATACCACTGCATATACCAGTATCCGATACATCATTGCCATACCCCGGTTCCACCCTGCAAATATCACATGTGCACCTACAAACAGAATGAATTCTGTCATCTCAATCTGTATCATCTTTCTCCGACTTACCATACCATCTCACGCCTCCCACATAACAGATAATTATATTTTACAGGATTCGACACAATTTTACCACAGAAAAATATAGAAAAAAACAGACTGTTACATAGTAATAAACTATATAACAGTCTGTCACAATTCTAACAATACTTCTTTGTTGATCAGGAAATCAGCCAAGCCGGATCCATCTACAACAATTACGCATACAACGGATACTTAGAAGTAATAGACTTCACAAGCTCCATTGCTCTTGCTTCATCCTTATCAATAACTGCAGCTTTAATTGCCTCTGCGATCGTAACCATATCTTCTTCATTGGCACCACGTGTTGTAATAGCCGGTGTTCCAAGACGGATACCACTTGTAACAAATGGCGACTTCGGATCATTTGGTACTGTGTTCTTATTCGCTGTGATATGTACGCTATCCAAAAGCTTCTCAACCTCTTTACCTGTCATATCCAGATTCTGAAGATCCACTAACATCAAATGATTATCCGTTCCACCGGACACAATATTAAACCCTCTCTCCATCAATGCACTGGCAAGCGTTGCTGCATTCTTGACAACCTGCTGCTGATATACCTTATAATCATCTGATAATGCTTCTTTCAGGCATACTGCCTTGCCGGCGATCACATGCATCAAAGGACCACCCTGAATACCAGGGAATACCGCTTTATTAAAGTTATACTTTTCATTAACCTCGTTGCTGGAAAGAATCATACCACCACGAGGACCTCTTAACGTCTTATGTGTTGTTGTCGTTGTTACATGTGCATATGGAATTGGTGACATATGAAGTCCTGCTGCAACCAGACCTGCAATATGTGCCATATCAACCATAAGAACTGCACCTACTTCATCTGCAATCTCACGGAATCTCTTGAAATCAATTGCTCTTGCATATGCAGATGCACCTGCTACGATCATCTTAGGTTTGCACTCTTTTGCAATACGCTCTACCTCATCATAATCAATGAATCCATCATCATTCACACCATAAGGAACCACATTGAAGTACTTACCGGACATATTAACCGGTGAACCATGTGTTAAATGTCCTCCATGTGCGAGATTCATACCCATAAAAGTATCTCCCGGCTCCATAACCGCAAAGAACACCGCCATATTAGCCTGGGCTCCGGAATGTGGCTGAACATTAACATATTCACAGCCGAATAATTCCTTCGCACGTTCTCTTGCAAGATCTTCTACTACATCTACATACTGGCATCCACCGTAATATCTCTTACCCGGATATCCTTCTGCATACTTATTTGTAAGAGGACTTCCCATCGCAGCCATAACTGCTTTACTTACAATATTCTCCGATGCAATTAACTCGATATTCTCATTCTGTCTGTTAATCTCATCTGTCATAGCTTTCGCTACATCTGGATCTAATTTGCTGATTTCATCAAAACTATACATATTGCACCTCCATGGTAATTAATTTATAAGTCCCCTTTGTATGGTTCCGGCAATGGCATCCAAGCTATAATTCCCCGATCCATTACCTCTCTTCCATTCGATTCATGTACAAAACCGCGCATCCGATAACTGTACGTTCTTACAAAACTGCTAAGTCCGTCCGAACAGATAAACTGGTTATTATTCCTTACTTCATCCACTTTCGGCCCACGATCACTCCATAAAATCCATTCACTCATACATACATTCCTTCCCATAAACTTATATTTCTTACGTAACCTTCCACTATTTTACAATGATTTACCCTTTTGTGCAAGAAAAAATAAACAATCCTGCCATTATTAAGCATTTGTAAACAAAATTCTAATATTCTTTCACCATTTCTTTCATTGCCTTAAGAACAGTATCATATGTCTTAGAAGTCCAATGCAATCCATCTCCTGCTACATATTCCGGTTTCAGATATCCGTCATTCCCTGCTAATTCAAGGCACAGATCATAATAATATACATTATCTAACGGTACCACCTGCCGTTCCATCTTCCGATTATAATAATTAATTGTGTCAAGACTTACCGTAGAACTTTTCCCAACCGGGCTGACTCCTAATACGAAGATCTCCATATCAGGATTTTTCTTCACACAGGATTTAAGGATTGCTTTATAATACCGTATCATATTATCCATCTGTTTTTCCGATGGATTACCTGCAATATCATTCACTCCTAACATAATAAACAGCCGATCCGGTTTGTATGCCAATAACTGTGTCAACAGATCACTTTCATAATATGCCTGAGTGCCAATTCCTATCTTTGCAAACACTTTCTGCTTATGGTTATCCGTAATCTTTCCGTAATTCAATAGTCCAACCATCAGCGAGTCTCCCGCATATGCTGTTGTCTTCACGATCTTACGCATTTTCTTCTTCATAGTAATACTATACGGACTATATTCCTTTTCCCCAGTCGTTGTATTTTCCCGTACCGCACGAATCTTATAATAATACGTCGTCAATGCTTTGCCCTTTTTATCTACATAAGATGTCTTCTTTGCAGTACCGATACATTCAAAACCCTTTTTCTTACTCTCAGAGCGATAGATTTCATACTTTTTTGCATCCTTTACCGGAATCCACACAAGACGTATCGCAGACTTCGAAGTGGCAAATACACTTCCAATCGCCGGTTTTGCCAGTGAATCAGAGGAAGTCTGCTTTGCCATTGATATATTCTGACAGCTTAATACCATCAGCAATACGATAACCAATAATTGAATTCGCTTCATCTCACGCCACTCCTTTCATCCGCAGCACAGTCTGTCAATTAATAATCTTTATAATCCACCGTTCCATCAGAATAGGTAATGATATAATATCCATGCCCGGAGCCATCACAATCCGGCACCTTCTGTTTGGATACGATCGTCCTGCGGCTCTTTGTTCCTTTCGTCACGACCTGGGATACCGGCTCTTTCAACACTTTTTCCGTAATTGCTTTCCGACTATCCTCTTTACCATCTACATAAGTCACCTGATAGGTCACTTCTTTCTCGCCATCCACACCGGGTATCTTCTCTACCGTCTCATCCGAGTACATAGAATCCGAATATTCCACCTCTGTCTCAAACGGAACCTTCTCTTTCTCTACCACCTCTTTCACAGATACCCGTTCGATCACAACATTCATGCCCTCCGTCAAGGCTTTATCCCGTCCCGGTTTCACAATATCCTTCTGATCTAACGCAATATTCTGTTCTTCTAATAAATCTGCCACATTTTCTGCCTTAGTAAGACAATCCTCTTTTCTGCCATCCACCTGGATCGTAACCGCCAATCGATGTGTCACTTCAATTGTCATTCCGTCTGACAGATACGCTTCTGTACTATGGTTCAGATAATCATGTCCTTTCACAGTTATCCCCTGTGTCTTTAATACATCCTGTACCTTTTTCCCTGTCATCTCCACTTCCGAGGTCTTATCACCCTCTACCAGTGTCACTTTCGCATATCGCTCAATTGTAATCTTATCATTGTCCTTTATTACACTGTCTAAGGATGGCGAGACTTTATCTTTCTGATATACCGGAATCTCCGCCTCTTCCAACACCTTCCGGATCGTTGTATTAGCAGGCACCAACAACGTTGTGTTCACGTGTCCGTCTATAATGCGAACCTGCGTACTCTTTGCACCGCACCCGGTCAGCAAGCCGATTGTCAGCATTCCTGTCACAGCAATTATATATTTGAATCTTTTCCATTCTGTTCTCATAGTCTATCCTCTTACTACTTTCCACTGACCTGCATCCATTTCCCATTCTGTTCTACGATCACACTTAATTCTGCCTTTGTCAGCTCTACCATACCATTCTCCTGCATTTGCTGCTTGTTCAGATATAATTGATAGCCATAATCGGAAGTATCGGTTACAGTCGTAAACGCCTCATAGACAATTGCACTCTCGCCACTTCCAACCCGAATATAGATCTTCATATCCGAGCCTAGTTCCTTACCTGACACTTCACCGGATACCAGATAATACTTGGTATCATCCGATGAATCTTCCAGTGTCAGCGTTGCACCAAGATCCGATGACTTCTTAACAGGATCCGTCATAGCAACCTCCGGTCCCTGCATAATCGGTGGTGTCGTCATAAATTCATCCATATTACGTTCCACTTTCTCTGCAATCACAATATCCGGTTTGCAGTAATCCATATATTCCGCAATCCGGTATGGAACACTCTTTGAAAATGCTGCCTGCTTATATTGTTGTGCCATCAATGGCAGTAACGTATTGCCAAATGAATCCCGGAACATCAATAGTGACTGTTCACCATCCTTACATTCCGTTTCAATGTAAGCAGCCTCCACATCCTTGTCTTTGCCTGCATACCTCCAACTACTGTCAGATTCATACCGATAGTTCCATTCCGGTATCGCAGTTAACGGATATAACATCTTATTGAGATCTCCATACTCATCCTTCTTGCGTTCTACATCTACATCCTCATAGGTTGGATGATCACATTCTACCGCATCCATTAACGTGTTATATGCTAATACCGCTCCCTTATTGTTCCAGTGGGAATCCCGTTTCAGATATAATGTCTCTTTCTGATCTTTAAATGGTGCAAACAGATCGACATATGAGATACCAGCCTCCGTAAGAGGCTGCTTCAATTTGTCCATATTCTTTGTCGTGCCTGCCTTCTTACTCAGATAGTACGGCATATGCTCACCATATAAAGAATTCTTATTTGGTGCTACCGTAAACAGGAATTCCACACCCTGTTCACTGACATACTGCTGCAACAGAGAAAGATTATGTACGGTATCAAATACCTGTCGTTCGTTCATTGTATCCTGTGCCAGATAATCATTAACTGTATCCGTATAATATAGCCAGCCGTCTGTTCCTACCGCTACCGTATCTACATTTGACACACCAAACACCCTGCTCTGAATCTCTGCATCCGCAGATACTAACTGCTGCCGAAACGCAAAATGATCCTCAAAGTAGGCAGACAATTCATCAAAATAACTACGATTCCATCTTCCATCCTTCTGCCAGTCCGGGAAGGCGGCCAGCGTCTTATTCTCCGTTGTTGTATTCGTCTTATAGACTGTCATTCCTGTAAACGGAAGCACACAGATTACAAGACATATTACAATATATATTACATTACCTGTCTTCTTCATATGCGCACCTCCCTAAAATCTAAAGTATATAAACGGATTATAGGTACTGCCGGACAACCGGATCATACACCACACCAGAAGAATGCCTGACAATACATACAACAATATCTGCACTTTCTTCCATCTGCCGGTAAGTTCCTCACCCGCTATATTCTGCCGTACACAATCGACATACTTTCTAATCGGTGCTGCCCCAAGTATCGCTGCAACCATCATAACAAGAAACCACGGTGTCAACTGCTGCACCGCAAAGCTCATGCTTGCCGAATCAAAAGAAAAACCGGTAAACATCCTGCCGATCATAAACGCACCATCTGCCAGGCTGTCTGCACGAAACATTACAAATCCTACACAAACCACAAGTAAAGTATAGATTCTCGCAATCACTTTCGGGACTTTCTTTGTGAACGGAATATAAGTCTCTAACAGTAAAAATGCTCCATGCCATAATCCCCATATTACAAATGTCCAGTTCGCTCCATGCCATAATCCGGTGAAAAAGAATACGATAATCCGGTTAAGGCATGTCCGGGCTGTTCCCTTCCGGTTGCCACCTAACGGAATATACAAATATTCCTTGAACCAGGTTGATAATGAAATATGCCATCTTCTCCAGAACTCCTGAATACTGTCCGCTCCATATGGATATTGGAAATTCTCCTTAAAATGAAAACCAAACATATGACCAAGTCCAATTGCCATATCACTGTATCCACTAAAATCGTAATAAATCTGCATTAGGTATGCAATCGCACCGATCCAAGCCACAACAATATTAACTTTTGAATGTGCCGCCGCAAAAATATGATCCGCTGCCAGACCGGCTGTGTTGGCAATCAAAACTTTCTTACCTAATCCACAGATAAACCGACGCAGTCCTCTTGCGATCTCATCTGCATCCATGCTGCGGTTCGTGATTGCTTCATTGATATCCCTATATTTGACGATTGGGCCGGCGATCAACTGTGGGAAAAACGAAATATACAACAAGATATTCCAAAAACTTTTCTGTGCTTCCACTCTCTCCCAATAAACATCGATCACATAGGATAATGCCTGGAACGTAAAAAATGAAATTCCGATCGGTAATGTAATTCCCGGTTGCAGGATTCTGACAGATAATAACCGGTTCACAGTGTCTACCGCAAAATCCGCATATTTAAACACAGCTAACATTCCCAGATTCAAGACAATATCTATTACCAGAAATACTTTCTTTGCACGTTGTCCCCTATCGATCAAACGTGCCATTGCGTAATTCACAATGGCACTAAATATCATCAACAATACATATACCGGTTCTCCATAGGCATAAAAGAATAAACTTGCCACAATCAAAAGTGCATTCTTTACCTTTAATGACGGAATCACACAATATAGTGCAAATACCACCGGTAAAAATACACATAAAAATTCCAATGAACTGAAAATCATCGAATTCTCCCTCTTCTTTCTAATCGTATCTTATGTATACATGAATTATATCTGTCAGATCTTCAGCTTGTTTACCTTCACAAGCTTTGCAGTCTTATACGTAGAATTAAAATATTTGTCGTAGGATTTGGCTCTTGCAAACAATACATCATATACCTTACCACCAATCTCTACCCATGCATGTTCCGAATCATCACACAGATATACCTTGGAATATCCGCATTCCTTCGCAAGATATGCAAATGCACTGCTCATGGATACACAACAACCTTTTCCCTTCTTAAAGATATCATTGGCATAATCGACATCCCAATTCTTCTGTGTACGAACCTTCGCAATGATCCGATATCTCTTATATGGTGCTTTCATCACCCAGTTAAAGCACTTCTTTAATTTGTCCTGCTTGCTGTCCGTTGCTTTGGTCTGCTTCTTCACGATCTTCTTTGCCAGAATCATCGTCTCTACTTTCTTCTTAGCATCTTTGCTTACCTTCGCAGTTCCATCCTTATTGATAGAAATGCCATCCGCTTTTCCTTTCTTCTTCATAACTCCGGTACTACGATCAAAGAAATAATAATTCTTACCTTTCTTCATCCAGCCCTTCTCCATGGCCCCATTCTTGCCAAAATAGTATATCTTCTTTCCAACTGTAACAAACTTATTCTTTACTTTCTTGCCTGTTGCATTCTTGTAGTAAGATTCTCCATTCTCCTTTACAATCTTTTCCTTATTCTGTGTTATTTCTGCCGCCTCATTCGTCACTTCAGTTGTTGCTGCACTATCTACCGGCTGTGTGCTTGTCGCATGTACTGTGCCCCCTGTTAAGGCAAGTCCCATTCCCAATGTAAACAGACATGCTGTTTTCTTTATACTATGTAATATGCTCTTATTCATATAATTCTGCAATTGTTTATCACTCATTCTCATAATCCCTTTCTTCTATACTATATTCAAATCATGTAGAGTATAGCACCTACCCCCTTATAAATCAACGCATCCACACTGGTTTTTTCATTAAGTTTTTCTTACCAAACCATTACAAAATTGTTACATTCACCCTTGCACAGCGTAAGTGAGGACGGACACACGAAATGTTAGGTTGTGAATCGGTTGCAAGAATATAACATATCATCGCAGGCACGCTCTCGCTACTCATCACTCG
>USBM01000059.1 GCA_900552885.1 uncultured Clostridium sp.
GATCGATCATGTGATGTTAGAGGATCTGCTTGTGAATCACAGAACCCGTTTGGGATTTTTGAAGTATCAGAAGTTGTCGGAATCCAGAGCGGTCAAGGCATTACGGGGAGATTCAAGAGAAAATGACGGATACCGGAAATCTCATCATATCGGACAGACCAGCGGTCAGCGGTTAGATTCCATGAAGCAGAGCATTGAAGAACATGGATATCCGTATGATGGACAATATATTATTTTATATGAAGATCAGATGTTGATACGGGATGGACAGCATCGGGCATCCTGCCTGTATGTGGAACAGGGGAATATCGAGATTCCTGTACTGCGTCTTTATTTTGATGATCCAAGTGTATCAGCAATGAATCAAAGTTATGGGAAACAGTTTGTGGCAGGCATTCGTAAGATTGACAAGAATATGGTCATTCAGGCAATTAAGAAGATGGTGAAAGGAATTCTGAAAGTGGGCAGGACAGTTCGCAGTAAGATATACCTAGCAACACATAAGAGTGCTTTGCACAAGATGGAACAGGTATATTTTCGATAACAGGTGGATAGTGTAATGGTTAAGAAGTTATTAGATAAATACAAAGCAATTCCCATCACTGTGAAGGCATCCTTCTGGTTTCTGATCTGTGGATTTGTACAAAGAGGAATTTCCCTGATCACAACTCCGATCTTTTCGAGATTGCTTTCGACAAGCGAGTACGGTGATTTCAGTGTATACCAGACCTGGTATAATATCATTATCATTTTTGCCTCACTTAATCTGGCATCCGGTGTGTACATGCGGGGACTGGTTAAGTACGAAGAGGATCAGGATCGTTTTACCGGTTCGTTACAATGCCTGTATATGCTGACAACGGCAATTTGCTTTGGAATCTATATGCTGTTTCAGAACCGGTGGGATAAGTTCTTTGGGCTGGATTCCTCCTTTATTTATGCTATGTTCATTGATATTCTGGCAGCAACGGCATATCAGTTCTGGTCAACAAGACAGAGAGTGGACTTTAAGTACCGCAATCTGGTGATCATGACGGCACTCAATGCGGTGTTACGTCCGGCAGCCGGAGTGTTGATGATCTATATATTCCCGACTCACAAATTAGAGGCGAGGATCTATTCCATGGTGGCAGTGGATGCAATAACTTTCGGCTTCTTTTTCTTCAGCATCTTTACAAAGGGTGTGAAGGTATTCACAACGAAGTATTGGAAATATGCTTTGGCATTTAATCTGCCATTGGTTCCACATTATCTTTCACAGATTGTATTGAATCAGTCGGACCGTGTTATGATCAAGTCGATGCAGGGATCGGATGTAGCGGGTATCTATTCACTTGCGTATTCGGTGGCATCGATTATGACGATCGTGAATACCGCAGTGATCAATACGTTGACACCTTGGATGTATAAGAAGATGAAGAAAGAAGAATACGCAGAGATTGGAAGAAACAGTATTCCGATTCTTATATTGATCGCATTTGCTAATTTCTGTCTGGTAGCATTAGCACCGGAAGCTGTAGCGATCATGGCACCGAAGTCATATTATGATGCTATCTGGGTCATTCCACCGGTGGCAGCGGGAACTTTCTTTATTTTTATGTATAGTCTGTTCTCACGGTTTGAGTTCTATTTTGAACGTACCAGATTCATGATGATTGCATCGGTGGCAGGAGCGTGTATGAATGTATTGCTTAATTATATATTCATTCCAATCTATGGATATTATGCGGCAGGATACACGACGCTGGTGTGTTATATGTTATACTGCATCGGACATTATCTGCTGATGCGGATAATCAACAAGACGTTGATGAACAATACAAGAGTATACAATGTGAAGGTTATATTTGGCATTTCGGCAGTCTTTTTGGTGGGCTGTGCGGTTATGATGAGCCTGTATACCCATATGTTTATCAGATGGGGAGTATTGCTTGTCGTATGTGCATATTTTGTATGGAAGAGAGAGAAGTTTATCTCGCTGCTTAAGATGATGAAGGCAGAGAAGAAAGGAAAGAAAGCATGAGTGAGATCCAGGTTACGGTAGTCATGCCGGCATATAATTGTGAACGTTATATTGAGACAGCAATTACTTCCGTATTGCGGCAGCGTGTTCCTCTTGAATTGATCATAGTAGAGGATCATTCGACGGACGGTACAGCAGATGTGATCCGCAAGTTCGAGTCGGATGAACGGGTAATCTATATTCACAATGAGATCAATGCCGGCGTTTCAGAAAGCCGTAACATTGGAATCCGGATGGCTAAGGGCAGGTACATTGCATTTTTAGATGCCGATGATTACTGGACGGCTGACAAGTTAGAACGCCAGGTTACACTGATGGAAGAGAAACAGGCAGTTCTTTCCTCGACAGCCAGAGAGTTGATGGATGAGGAGGGTCGGCTCTTAGGGAAGATCATTCCGGTTCCTGAACAACTGTCATATAAGGATCTGTTAAAGAGCAACCGGATTAATACTTCAGGTGTCATGATCCGTACAGAAGTTGCCAATGAATTTCTGATGGGACAGGATCATTTACATGAAGATTATATCTTGTGGCTGAAAGTACTTAAGAAATACGGAGTGGCATATGGGCTGAATGAGCCAATGCTGAAGTACCGGGTGATGAAACAATCCAAGTCTGGGGACAAACTGAAATCAGCGAAGATGACGTGGGGCGTATACCGGTATATGGGGCTTAATTGTCTGCAAAGCCTATATTATTTCGTACAATATGCAATTGCAGGTGTGATCAAATATCATTAAATTAGGTATGAGTTCACAAATTCTTAAGAAAACGTATATTGTAAAATAAGGGTTAAAGTGTTATAATTTTGCTAGTTTTGTAGTAAATGAGAAGATAGAAACATAGTTTGTAACAGAGATAAAGAAGCAAAGAGGTAAGGAATATCAGAATAGAAGGAGGACACTCTATGTGTGGAATAGTTGGATATGTCGGTAAAGAGCAGGCAGCACCGATTCTGTTAGATGGACTCGCAAAGCTTGAGTACAGAGGATATGATTCAGCCGGAATTGCAGTCTATGATGGCAATGAGATAGAGATTGTCAAGGCCAAAGGAAGATTACAGGCATTGCGTGATCTTACAGGGGATGGGAGGAAGCTGACTGGCACAATTGGTATTGGACATACAAGATGGGCAACTCACGGAGAACCATCCGTTACGAATGCACATCCACATTTTAATGAGAATAAGACAATTGCGGTAGTACATAATGGTATTATCGAGAATTTCCAACCGCTGAAGGAGAAGATGATCTCCAAAGGATATCATTTTGTGTCCGAGACAGATACAGAAGTGGTGGCACATCTGTTGGATTACTACTATGATGGGAATCCAATCCGTGCTATTGAGAAGGTAATGCACCGGGTACAGGGGTCTTATGCCTTGGGGATTTTGTTTAAGGATTTCCCGGATAAGATGTATGCGGTAAGAAAGGATTCACCGCTTGTGGTAGGAACTTCTGCAGATGGTAACTTTATTGCATCGGATGTGCCGGCACTTCTTAAGTACACCAGAGAAGTATATTTTATTGAGAACAGGGAGATCTGTGAGCTTTCTGAGAACGGAATTAATTTCTATAATGAGGACTTAGAGCCGATTCAGAAAGAGACGAAGACGATCGAATGGGATATTGAAGCGGCTGAGAAGGGCGGCTACGAACATTTCATGTTGAAGGAGATTTACGAACAGCCGAAGGCGGTATTAGACACGATCAGCCCAAGGATCAAAGATGACAGGATTGTGATCGATGAGCTGAATATGACTGAGGATGAGATCAGGAATCTTCGCCGTATCTATATTGTAGGTTGTGGTTCTGCTTATCATGTTGGTGTAACAGGACGCTATATTATTGAGAAGTTGACAAGAATACCGGTGGAAGTTGATATTGCATCCGAATTCCGGTATCGTGATCCGATCATTGAGCCGGATTCTATGACGATCATTATCAGTCAGTCCGGAGAAACTGCAGATTCGTTGGCAGCACTTCGAAAAGCACAGGAATTAGGTTCAAAAGTGCTTGGTATTGTGAATGTAGTTGGTTCTACGATTGCAAGGGAAGCAGACAATGTCTTATATACCTGGGCAGGACCGGAGATATCGGTTGCTACGACCAAAGCCTATAGTACACAGCTTTCCGCATTATATCTGCTTGCTATGTTATTTGGTAAGACGAGAGAGACTATCTCGGATGAAGAGTATGCAGATATGCTTAAAGAGTTAAAGAGTCTGCCGGATAAGATTTCGGAGATTTTAGGGGATAAAGAGAGAATTCAATGGTTTGCCAGCAAATATGCGAATGCAAAGGATGTCTTTTTCTTAGGACGTGGTATTGATTATGCCACCTCACTAGAGGGATCACTCAAATTAAAAGAGATTTCCTATATACATTCAGAGGCATATGCTGCCGGAGAGTTGAAGCATGGGACCATTTCTTTGATCGAGGATGGAACATTGACGGTAGCGGTAGTTACACAGCCGGATCTGTATGAGAAGATGATCAGTAATATTGTAGAGGTAAGAACCAGAGGCGGTTATATCTTTACACTGACGAACAAGGGTAATTGTGTTATGGAAGATACTTCAGACTTTACGGTATATATTCCTAAGACGCATCCATGTTTTACACCATCACTTGCGGTCATTCCGTTACAGTTGTTTGGATATTATGTATCGGTTGCCAAGGGATTGGATGTTGATAAGCCAAGAAACCTTGCAAAGTCTGTTACAGTAGAGTAGTGTCTGATAGGAAACGTATTAGGAGGATTTAGTTTCATGAGTAAGAAGAGAAAGAAGAGCAGGAATAAGAAGTTAGGACTGATTCTTGCAGCTGAGGTACTTGTATTTGTTGGATTGTTAGTGGGTTATGGATGGTATTATGTGAATCACTCTTTGGATCTGGTGGCAAAGGATACCACGAGTAAAGATGAGATTGATGTCAGTGATGCGGTTACCGATACAATGATAGAGAAATATCGCACGATCGCATTGTTTGGATTGGATGCCAGAACGAGTGATGATATGACCAAAGAAGGAGTTGCACATAGTGATGCGGTTATGATCGCCTGTATCAATAATGATACTCATGAGGTGAAGATTGCATCCGTATATCGTGACTGTTTCTTAGAGATGGCACGTTCCACACCGTCTACCCAGAAGTATACACATGCGTACTTTTTAGGCGGCCCGACTTGTGCAGTAGAGACATTGAATAAGAACTTAGATCTGAATATTAAGGATTATGTTTCCGTTAACTTTGAGGCACTTGCCAAAGCAATTGATGCATTAGGTGGTGTTACGATCAATGTCAAAGAGAAAGAACTTAACAATCTCAACAAGAACCTGCAGGAGCAGGTTCAGGTAACGGGAATCCAGTCAGAAGGTGTATGGTCTGCCGGTGAGCAGACATTGAATGGTACACAGGCGACTGCCTATGCCCGGATCCGTAAGGTTGGTAATGGAGATTTTGAGAGAACGCAGAGACAGCGTGCAGTTATTGCAGCCATGGTAAAGAAGGCGAAAGAGTCAGATCTTGCAACGCTTAACAAAGTAATTGAACAGGTATTTCCTTTGGTAGCAACGAATATGTCTAATAAAGAGATCATGGATCTGGCATCCAATATCTTTAATTATGAATTAGGGGATAATATTGGTTTCCCTCTTTCAAATGAGACTCCGACATTAGGACCAAAGGGTAGTGTTGTTGTGCCGGCAGATCTGCTCAGTAATGTGAAGAATCTTCATGAGTTCTTATATCCGGAAGATACGGAGTATTCTCCTTCTTCTGAAGTACAGAGAATCAGTACAGCAATTACGAATGAGACCGGAATTGGTGACGAATTTACAGATGATAAGAAGACAGAAGCACCAACTTCAACAAACTCTGATAACTAAATGAAATAGACAACGAAGAATAGAGGTTGTCCCATTAAGATCTGGTGTTATGTATAATATGTAATTCATGATTGTTCTTAATGTGACAGCCTCTTTGTATATTATAAGGCGAAGTAAAACGAAAGTAACAGGAGGGATGCTTTATGAGAAGAATTCATTTATTTGTATTGACTTGCAGTATGCTTGCTGCAACATGTATGAACATGGGTGTCACCACTATACAGGCCGAAGAGCATAGTGCGGGGACCGTAGCGGAACAGGAGCAGACAGAAGAAAAACAGGATATACCGGTAGAACAGATTACAATACAGGGGGAGAAGAC
This sequence comes from uncultured Clostridium sp., assembly GCA_900552885.1. Lineage (GTDB taxonomy): Bacteria > Bacillota > Clostridia > Lachnospirales > Lachnospiraceae > CAG-590. Next base: position 6,235 of record USBM01000059.1, read on the forward strand.
GTTATATATACGTTCTGCAAATGGAAAGGTACAGTATCCTCAGACAGATATGAAAGCAGTAGTTACACCTGAGAACGCAACGATCAAGCAGATTAAGACCTGGACAAGCAGTAATAAAGCAGTTGCATGGGTAGATATCAATGGCCGGGTAGAAGCAAGATCTGCCGGGCAGGCAGTGATCACTGCCATATCTGCAAATGGAGTGCAGGGAAGTATTACAATACAGGTGTTGTACGATGGCGTGATCTATCGGGAAGGACAAAAAGAAGTATACTATGAGAATGGTACATTGGTAGCCAATCGCTTCTATGTTATCAATGGACAGACTTGTTATTTGGGAGCAGATGGAACTAAATTGATAGGGTGGCAGAATATTGCCGGAAAGCGTTATTACTTTAATGAGAATGGTGCGATGTTAACAGGATGGCAGATAATTGCAGGACAGCAGTTTTGTTTCAACGGAGAAGGAGCGATGCTGACCGGATTGCAGCAGATTCAGGGACAGACATATTATTTTAATGAGAATGGAGTGATGCTGACCGGGTGGCAGACGATAGATGGCAGACAGTATTGCTTTGATGACAAAGGAGTTATGTTAACGATCGGCTGGATCACAGTAGGTGGTAAACGGTACTATTTCAATGACAAGGGAGTTATGGTCACCGGGTGGCAGACGATTGCCCGGAGACGTTATTATTTTAATAAGGATGGAGTGATGCTAAGTGGTTGGCAGCAAATTGACAACGGGAACTATTATTTCAATTCGGAAGGAGCAATGCTTGCGGGTGGCTGGCTTACTGTGGATGGTCAAAGCTGGTATCTGAATTCAGAGGGACAGTATGTTACCGGTTGGCAGAAGATAGCCGGTAAGACTTATTACTTTAACAAAAAGGGTGTTGTAACTACAGGATGGAAGACGATTCAGAAGAAACGCTACTATTTTGGAAAAAAAGGTGTTATGGCTAAGGGCTTCCGGAAGATTAGCGGAAGGACATACTATTTTGATAAAAAAGGTGTTATGTCAACCGGATGGCGCAAAGTGAAAAAGAAGACATATTACTTCAACAAGAAAGGTGTTATGGCCACCGGATGGAGAACGATAGAGGGTAAGAATTATTACTTTAACAAAAAGGGCGTGATGCTTAATGGATTACAGACAATTCATGGAATATCCTATTATTTCTTTCCGGATGGACATTTGGCATCTTGAGTGTAATGATAACATTCATATGAAAGGGTAATAGATTGGGAGGAGGGAAGAGCGTGAAACCAAAGAAAATAAAAAGATTAGCTGTTGTATGTGGAATGCTGTTGTTATGTGTGATATTGATACAGAGTAAAGCGAATGCAAAGGGGGTATCAGATTACGGGGCACTTCAGGTATCCGGGACACATCTGGTAAGTGGCAGAACCGGCGAACAGGTGATGCTTCGTGGCGTGAGTACACATGGAATCAATTGGGATGTTGGATATCCTTATATATCAAAGGAGGCATTTCAGACACTACGGGATCAATATGCGGTGAATATAGTCCGACTTGCAATGTATACGACAGAGTATTATGGATATTGCGATAAGGCAGGTGCGGCGGATAGCCAGAGCACGGTACAGGATACATTGAAACAACGGATTGACACAGGAGTAAGGGCGGCGACGGAGCTTGGAATGTATGTGATCATTGACTGGCATGTGTTAAATGATCAAAATCCCAAACGCTATCAGGAGCAGGCGAAGACTTTTTTTAAGGAAATGTCGGAAAAGTATGCCGGGCAGGAGAATGTACTTTATGAGATCTGTAATGAGCCCAATGGTGGTACGAGCTGGGATGATATCAGGAGTTATGCACAGGAGATCATTCCATTGATCCGGGCGAATGATCCGGATGCTGTTGTGATCGTAGGAACACCGACCTGGTCACAAGATGTTGATATTGCAGCGGATAAGCCGTTAGAATATAACAATGTGCTATATGCATTTCATTTCTATGCAGCTACTCACAGGGAAAGCTATCGGGAAAAGGTAAAGATTGCGATTGCCAAAGGGCTTCCGGTATTTGTTTCTGAATTTGGAGTATCAGAGGCAAGCGGCAATGGAAACATGGATACCAATGAGGCAGGGCAGTGGTTGGATCTGTTGGATGCAAACGGAATCGGATATGTTGCATGGAGTCTGAGCAATAAGGCAGAGACGGCATCTTTATTGAAGGCGGGAAGCTCTAAGACAAGCGGATGGTCTAAGGGAGATCTGTCGGCGGCCGGAAAGTGGATCTTATCACAATACCCGCTCCGAAGTGGAGCGGCCACACAGCAGTCGGGGATAGCGGTTTCTAAGGTAAAGAGATTGAAGCTTTACAGAAAGACAGCAGGTAGGAGCCGGGTGCAGTTCGCACCGGTCGCCGGTGCAGATGGATATCAGGTTGTGTACAGTACCGGCAAGAACTTCCGAAAGGCAAAGAAGAAGCGTGTATCAGGGAATAAGACAGTTTTATCAGGACTGCGTTCCGGTAAAGTATATTATGTGAAAGTGCGTGCATTCCGAAAACAGAACGGTGCCCGGATCTATGGAGCTTATAGTGGAGTGAAAAAGATAAGAGTGAAATGATCAAAGGCTTGCATTGTGAGAAATTTGGTAATATAATATCAAATTGTGATAAGAACTATAGAAGTGAAATACATAGAATGGAGACAGAGAGATGAGAAGATTACCTAACAAGAGTCAGCTTATAATGGCGATGGTTCTAGGTGGTGTATTACTTACCGGATCATCTGCATATGCGGCGACAGTTGTGAATTCCCAGCCTGAGAATGCAACGACAGAGACGAAGATTGATGCAGTCCAGCCGGCAACAGATGCCAATGGTGTAGTTGTGAATGGATGGGATGCAACGAAGAAGAGTTATTACAGAGACGGTGTTAAGGTCAAAGGCTTTAACTGGATTGATGATAATCTGTATTATTTTGACCAGCAGGGGAGTCTGTATAGTAATACCGGTTTTCAGGTTATCAATGGTTCTACTTATTATGTACAGAGTAATTATTCGATTGGAACAGGGATATGCAAGATAGATGGCGATGCATATTATTTTGATACAGAGACCGGCGTGATGGTAGAGGAGACCGGCGTTGTGAAACAGAATGGTAATTATTATTATTTCGATGAAGATTCTGTATTGCAAAGCGGATGGTGCAGAGACGACGATGGTAAGAGATACTATTTCAGTCCGGAGACTTATACTGCATTGACCGGTTGGAATTATGTAGGCAAGTATAAGTTCTATTTTAAGAAGAATGGACAGTTGGTGCAGGATGTACGCAAGAAATTAACCAAACAGCAGAAAGAGTCGTATTATATCCGGGTGAATCGTAAAGGAAGCTGTGTAACTGTGTATGCGAAGGATTATACGGAGGACGGTGATGATAATGGATATACCGTTCCGGTTATTGCATTTGTATGTTCCGCAGGTAACCATACACCGAAGGGTAATTTTAAGATCAAGGATAAATTACGCTGGCATGAGTTGGATGGACCATCCTGGGGACAATGGTGCGAGCATCTGACAACGGAGATATTGTTCCATTCGGTATATTATGACAGGGAACGTGATAACAAGTCATTGAATGTCAAAGCGTATAATAAGCTGGGTACGGTTGCATCGCATGGATGTATCCGATTAAGAGCAGGAGATGCCAAGTGGATCTATGATAATTGTGATGTCGGTACTAAGGTAACCATTTACGATAATAAGAAAGTTCCGGGACCGTTTGATCAGCCAAAAGCACAGAAGTTAAGAGCAGGCCATACATGGGATCCGACAGATCCGGCATTTAAGGGAAAGAAATAATATAGGCAGATGACGGTTGCTGATTTGAAGCAACCGTCATCTTTCTTTTTATGGGAAGAGTGTTGTATAAAGTAATCCATTGTGAATGTGTAAATTGCAGGGATATAGTAGGTATCTTACATATAAAATTGTGCGTATAGCGATGAACTGTATGTATAATTCTGTAACTGTATGTACAAAATATGATTGTAACGAACAATTGTCTAATAATTAGACAATTGTTCGTTTTTTTACTATTTACAAAATAAAGAAATGATTGTAATATAACATCAGTTGAAAGACCATGGTACTGATATATAATATACATATTATAACAT
>USBM01000060.1 GCA_900552885.1 uncultured Clostridium sp.
CCTTGTCCCTCACCTCAACTGGATAGAGGATTTTATTAAAGTAAAAAATCCGGAAAATATTTGAAACGAAAAGAGACCGAAGCGGGGTTAAGAAAGTGTACGATAGTGGTAGAACTGTTGTTGGAACTTTGGATAACCCTGTTTGTCGGTCTTTTATTATATAGGCAACGAAATTCAGGACACAATTTCATACCGTTAATCGGATGTATCATTTTACATTTCCTTTCCTTTATGGTATGATATGCGTTAAGTGCGGCGTAGTAGACGTCACAGAATCAAATAACGATCGACCAGGTTACGGGTAATTCGAATTTCATGGAATATTTGGGCATATTGGTACATACATTGCTACATGACCGAATTCCGCAAAGCCCGTTTCAATAAGGTTTAGAGAAAGGAAAGATAGAGTTATGAAGTTGGGCATTGTAGGACTTCCGAATGTAGGGAAGAGTACGTTATTTAATTCATTGACAAAGGCAGGAGCAGAATCAGCGAATTATCCATTTTGTACGATTGATCCGAACGTAGGCGTGGTGCCTGTGCCGGATGAGAGATTAGAGGTACTGACGAAGATGTATAATTCAAAGAAAACCGTACCGGCGGTAATTGAATTTGTAGATATTGCAGGTCTGGTAAAGGGAGCTTCAAAGGGTGAAGGTCTGGGTAACCAGTTCTTATCAAATATCCGAGAAGTGGATGCAATCGTTCATGTAGTAAGATGTTTTGAGGATACGAATGTAGTACATGTAGACGGCAGTATTAATCCGTTGAGAGACATTGAGACGATTAATTTTGAGCTGATCTTTTCCGATATCGAGATTCTTGATCGTAGAATTGCCAAGAATTCTAGAGCAGCGAACAACAATAAGGATATTGCCAAAGAAGTAGAATTTATGAAGCGGATCAAAGAGCACTTAGAGAATGGAAAGTTGGCAATTACCTTTGAGGTAGATGGAGAAGATGAAGAAGCATGGATTGCAGATTATAATCTGCTTACCAGAAAACCGGTGATCTTTGCAGCAAATGTAGCTGAGGATGAAGTGGCAGAAGATGATGATAACGATTATGTAAAAGCAGTTAAGGAATATGCAAAGGAATATGGCTCAGAGGTGTTCAAAGTCTGTGCACAGATCGAACAGGAGATTTCTGAATTAGAAGATGATGAGAAGAAGATGTTCTTAGAAGATCTGGGACTTGCTGAGTCTGGCTTGGATAAGCTGATCCGTGCAAGCTATTCCCTGCTTGGATTGATCTCGTATCTGACTTCCGGTGAGGATGAGACAAGAGCATGGACAATTAAGAGAGGTACGAAAGCACCACAGGCAGCGGGTAAGATTCATACAGATTTTGAGAGAGGATTTATCCGTGCAGAGGTTGTCAATTACAAAGATCTCGTAGAGAATGGGTCTATGGCGGCTGCAAGAGAGAAAGGTCTTGTACGTTCTGAAGGAAAGGAATACGTTGTACAGGATGGGGATGTCATTTTGTTCAAGTTTAACGTATAATAGGAGGGGATTCTATGTATGAGATTCGATTTCCTCATCTGGGGATTGTATTGAAACATGTGGCAGATGGATTCTCAATTGGTGGGTTTGAGATACGTTTTTATGGAATGGTCATTGCGTTGGGATTTATCTTAGGTTATTTGTTGATTGCCCGGGAGGCTAAAAGGACGAATCAGAATCCGGAGATGTATTTAGACTATATGTTGTGGCTGGTGATTCCGGCAATTTTGGGAGCCAGGATCTATTATGTGGTATTCAGTTTAAAGGATTATGTGAAAGAAGGACAATCCTTAAAGGATACGATACTTGGTATGATCAACATTCGTGGTGGTGGTCTTGCTATCTACGGTGGCGTGATTGCCGGAATTATTGTATTACTCATATTTGCCAAGAAGCGTAAAGTGAGTGTCATGTTGATGTTAGATACCTGCTCTATGGGATTATTAGTTGGGCAGATTCTTGGAAGATGGGGCAATTTTTTCAACCGGGAGGCGTTTGGAGGATATACGGATTCCCTGTTTGCGATGGCACTTCCTGTTGAGTGGTTTGGCGGTAAGAATTATCTGTTAAGTATCGTGAATAATGGAATTATTACACAGGAAATGATCGATCATGTTGTGAATATAGATGGGATGGAATTCATTCAGGTGCATCCAACCTTTTTGTATGAATCCGTATGGAATCTTGGAGTACTGTTGATCATATTCCTGTACAGGAGACACAAGAAGTTTGATGGTGAGATGTTTGCTATGTATATCTGGGGATATGGTTTAGGAAGAGTATGGATTGAAGGTCTGCGGACAGACTCCCTGATGCTTCCGGGTATTAACTTCAAAGTTTCCCAGTTGTTGGCGGCTATATGTGTGGTGGCGGCATCTATATTTATTATATATAAACGGATAGAGCTGAAACGGAATACAATAACTTCATAGCGATATGATACAGCAAAAGGCGGTGGATTTATTCACCGCCTTTTTGTTGTACAATTTTGCGAGGACGTAAAAGAGTCGCAAGTGACTCTTTGTTCCCTTTGTGGAGGGTAAGTGGGGAATTTTAAAAATAAGTGGGAAAATCTAGCACTCACCACCACCACTTTCTTCCACCGAAAATGTGAAAAGTGGAGAGAAAGGTATACATAATCCCGGAACACAATATGTGACAGCGAGCGGATGGAACTTACACTAGATATTGTGTAAATGATGTTAAGAATAAGTGAAAAAAGAATAAAAACATGTGCAAATTGCACAATAAAATCTAAAAAATATTGGCAAGAATCCACATAGAAAACAGAGGGGTGAAGAACAATTTATCCTTGCAATCTAATACCTGATGAGGTAGAATAGTGGTTGTAAGTGGTGAAATGTGGTATGCAGTGGTAGATTGTGGTGGATTTATCATTTCATGCGGAATCACTTTCGTTACGACAGAGATTATGTAGAAGGGGAGTGAGTTCATGTCCAAAGGATTAAAAGGTGAATATAATCACACAGTAGATGCCAAGGGCAGAATGATCGTACCTTCCAAGCTTAGAGAACAATTAGGCTTGTCTTTTGTTGTAACAAGAGGAATGGATGGATGTCTGTTTGCTTATCCGAACGATGAATGGGATATTTTTGAGGGCAAATTAAGACAGCTTCCAATGACCAATGAAAGCTCAAGAAAGTTCAAGAGATTTTTCCAGGCCGGAGCTACAGATTGCGAAGTGGATAATCAGGGAAGAATCCTGATTCCGGCTAATTTACGTGAATTTGCAGGAATTACAAAAGATGTCACGGTAGTTGGCGTCGGAGAACGTGCAGAGATCTGGAGCAAAGAGAAGTGGGAAGAGAAGAACAATATTGATGATATTGATTTCAACGAACTGGCTCAGGGAATTGAAGATTTGGGAATTATGATCTAGAAGGAGGAGAAGCGTGGAATTTTCACATAAGTCGGTATTATTGGACGAGACTATAATGGGACTTAATATCAAAGAAGATGGTACTTATGTGGATGGCACCCTTGGAGGTGGCGGACATGCCTATCATGTTTGTTCCCGTTTGTCTGATAAAGGAAGGTTCATAGGGATAGATCAGGATGCCGCTGCGATTGAAGCAGCAGGCATCCGGCTATTACCATACAAAGATAAAGTTAAGATTGATATTGTAAGAAGTAATTATCAACAAACCCCCCAGGTATTACATGACTTAGGTGTCGGCGGTGTCGATGGCATTGTACTTGACCTGGGGGTATCCTCCTATCAGTTAGATACACCAGAGAGAGGATTTACGTATCGGGAGGATGCACCTCTTGACATGAGAATGGATCAGAGGCAGGACATGACTGCTAAAGATATAATTAATGAATATCCGGAGATGGAATTATACCGAGTAATCCGGGACTACGGCGAAGAAAAGTTCGCTAAGAACATTGCCAAGCATATATGCCAGGCAAGACAGAACAAGGTCATTGAGACAACATTTGAACTGAATGACATTATTAAGGCTGCTATACCAATTAGAGCTAGGTCTGCAGGAGGGCACCCTTCGAAAAGAACTTATCAGGCTATCAGGATTGAGTTAAATCAGGAACTGACCATTCTTGAGCAATCCATCGACCAAATGATAGATCTGTTAAACCCAGGGGGCCGAATTTGCATAATTACGTTCCACTCGTTAGAAGATCGGATTGTAAAGAGGATATTTCGAAGAAATGAGAATCCTTGTACATGCCCTCCCGACTTTCCTAAATGTGTATGTGGTAAGGTTTCTAAAGGTAAGGTCATAACACGGAAACCAATCTTACCATCAGAGGAAGAATTAGAGGAGAACAGAAGAAGCAAAAGTGCAAAGCTTCGTATATTTGAACGAGCTCAATAAGGTATTAAAGTATATAGATAGACACATGATGAATGGGGAATATCCGGGTTACGGAAGATAAGACGTATTTAGAAAAGGGGTATGAGAAGATTGGATTCAAGAAATGAGGAAAGATATTATTACATCGAGGGGAATGCAGCCAGAAAGCTGAATACGGTACCACAAAGGGAAGTCAGACCGAATCGACAGCCTGCACCGGAAAGAGAGCGTAAGACTAACGCGAGAGTTGAGAGAAATGCACAGCGTGCTAAGGCTTTTGATCTGCGCTATACAATGGCACTTGTCGTAGCAACTGTATTCTTGTTTGGTGCATGTGTTAATATGTTATCCTTACAGGCAGATATAACAGAACAGAGAAGACAGATAGCTTTATTAGAGAGTAATCTGAATGAATTGAAAGATACCAACAATGAAACAAGCAAACGTTTAGACAGTTCAGTGGATTTAACAAAGGTATATGATTTTGCAACACAGGAATTAGGAATGGTATATCCGGGTAATGATCGGGTTGTATCTTACAAAGCAAGCAATCCTGATTACGTGAAGCAGTTTAAGGATGTGCCGGAAGAATAAAATTAGGTGATTATATGGCAAAGAAGAGAAAACGTTTTCTAGGAAGAATGCAGAAGAAGTTGTTTTGGGTCACAGCGATATTAACCTGTGGCTTTGTTGCGTTGATTGTGCGGATCTGGTATATCAACGACAAAGATGGAAAGCGTTATGAGAAGATTGTATTAGCACAGCAAAGCTATGACAGTATTGAGATTCCATATCGGAGAGGGGATATATTAGACCGTAATGGAACACAGTTAGCGACAAGTGAAAAAGTATATAATCTGATTATTGAACCAAAGAATATATTGCAGGATGATAAGGTGAAGAAAGCAACCATTTCTGCTTTAACGAAGTATTTTGATCTGACGGAAACACAGATTGAAGAGGCATTGTCGGATAAGTCGTCTTTATATAAGAAGATGCTTAAGAAACTGACTTATGAACAGGTGAAACCTTTTAACGATTTTGTTGCTACTAAAGGTGGTAAGAATGTAAAAGGTGTCTGGTTCGAGGATGAATACCAGAGATATTATCCATACAATTCTCTTGCATGCCATGCAATTGGATTTACAGTAAGTGGCAATGTTGGCCAGGGTGGCATGGAAGGCTACTATAACGACGAGTTGAATGGAATTAACGGACGTGAATATGGATATCTGACAGAAGATATGACGTTGGAACGTACAACCAAAGAACCGGTGAATGGATATAATATTATCTCGACAATTGATGCAAATGCGCAAAACATTGTGGAGAAGAAGATCAATGCGTTCATGACACAGACCGGTGCAAAGAATGTATCTGTGCTGGTCATGGATCCGAATTCCGGTGAAGTATTGGCGATGGCGAATTCGAATAGTTTTGATCTGAATGAGCCGTATGAAGATAGTGCAATAGCGTATCAGTTTAACAGTGAAGACGGAGATGTGCAGGCACAGATTGATGCATTGTCAGATGATGAACGATTAGATTGTCTCAATAAGGCATGGCGTAACTTTATTATATCAGACGGCTTCGAACCGGGTTCTACCTACAAGACATTTACGATATCCGGTGCGTTAGAAGATGGTGCATTAAAGGGAGATGAAGTCTTCTTTTGTGGCGGTAAGTTGGATGTTGAGGACTGGACGATCAAGTGTCACAATCATGAAGGACATGGACAAGTCTCAATTGAACAGGCATTGATGCAGTCTTGTAATGTGGCGTTGATGCAGATTGCAGAGACAGAAGGAAGAAAGACTTTTGCCAAATACCAGAATGTGTTTGGTTTCGGGAAAACAACCCATGTAGATCTATATGGAGAAGCGGCAGGTCTGGTATATCCGGAAGAAAAACTGAATCCGGTAGAGCTTGCAACTTCTTCTTTTGGACAGGGTCTTACGGTTACGATGATGCAGATTGGAACGGCATTCTGTTCGGTGATCAATGGTGGGGATTATTATGAACCACATATGGTCAAACAGATCGTAGATGAGAATGGTGGTGTGATCAATAATATTGAACCAACCATTTTGAGAAAGACGATATCATCTGAAACATCCGAATTCATGCGGAATGCATTGTTTGAAGTAGTAAGCAACGGTACTGCCAGAAAGGCACAGGTTGCAGGATATACAATTGGTGGTAAGACCGGTACAGCAGAGAAGATTCCGCGAGGCAATGGCAAATATCTGTTGTCCTTTATCGGATTTGCACCGGTAGAGAATCCGCAGGTAATGGTATATGTAACGGTAGATGAACCGAATGTAGAAGATCAGGCAAGCTCCGGTTTAGGAACGATCATTGCACAATCTGTTTTACAGGAGTTATTACCGTATATGAATATCTATCAGTCAGATACGGAGAATAAGAGTGAAGGTGCAGATGTCGGAGATCAGGTTGCTACACCGATCTTTGAAGGTAATGTACCGACAGAGCAGCTTTCTGAGGATTTGCAGAGATCAACGGAAGAAGGAAGTTCTGAGACGGCAACAGAAGTTTCTACGCAAGAAGGTCAGTCGACGGAAGCCAGCACAGAAGCAACAACGCAGGCTGCAACAGAAGCAACAACACAGACTGCAGAGCCGGCACAATGAGAGTAATGTAATATAGAAGGAAACCTACCGGTGGCAGGTCCTGTTTGATTGTCAAGGCACAGATTTTTTTGGGAGAGAAGATCTGTGCCTGGGTTATTTTAGAAATAATTGATTTGAAAATACATATTCATATAGAAGAGGTAATACTATTAATATAAGTATGGATATGGAGATTTCGGATGCCAAAGACATTTACGAGAAAGAAGATTTTTGTGGTAGCTCTTGTGATGATTGCAGCGTTTATTGGATTATTTACACGGCTGTCGTATCTGATGCTCGTCCGTTCCGATTATTATTATCAGAAAGCGCAGGCACTTCATGAACGTGAAAGAAGCATCAAGGCAAAACGTGGTGTGATCTATGATAGAAATGGTGTGGAAATGGCAGGTAACAAACCGGTGTGTTCGGTTTCGGTCATTCATTCGCAGGTAACAAATGAAGATGAAGTTGTAAAACAATTGTGCCGTGTGCTGAATCTGGATGAAGAATGGGTTCGTAAGAAAGTAACAACACGGTCAATGCGTGAGAAGATTAAAAGCAATGTAGAAAAAGAAACAGCAGATCAATTGCGTGAACTGGGTCTGGATGGAGTTATGATAGATGAGGACTACAAGCGGTATTATCCATATAATACATTAGCGAGTAAGGTGTTGGGCTTTACCGGGGCGGATAATCAGGGGATTGTTGGATTAGAAGTTGCATATGAGGATGTGTTAGAAGGAACGCCGGGAAGTATCTTAACGCTTACGGATGCCAATGGGGTGGAGATCCCCAATGAAGCAGAAGGAAGAGTGGAGCCGGTTGCGGGCAGGAATATATATATATCCATTGATGTGAATATTCAAAAATATGCGGAGCAGGCAGCTACGAAAGTATTGAAAGCAAAACAGGCAAAACGGGTGTCTGTTATTTTAATGAATCCGCAAAATGGGGAAATCTATGCAATGGTGAATGTGCCGGAGTATAACCTGAATGAGCCATTTACACTTGTTTCGGTAGAGGATCTGTATATAGACCGTACAGAAGATGTGGAAGAGAATGCAGATGAGAAAACAGAGGAAAACAAGTTACAGAATATGACGGAGCAGGAAAAACAGGATGCACTGAATGGAATGTGGAGAAATTTCTGCATTAATGATACATATGAACCCGGATCTACATTTAAGATTGTGACGGCAACTGCTGCATTAGAAGAAGGGGTTGTCCGGGTAGATGATACATTTTCCTGCCCTGGTTTTCGTATTGTAGAGGATCGGAGGATAAGGTGTCACAAAGTGGGTGGTCATGGTACCGAGACGTTTCGGCAAGGTATTATGAACTCCTGTAATCCGGTATTTATAGATGTAGGAGCACGAGTGGGTGTAGACAATATGTATAAGAACTATAGAAAATTGGGATTGTTTGAGAAGACCGGTATAGACCTTCCGGGAGAAGCTTCCTCTATTATGCATAAACAAGAGGATGTTGGTGCGGTAGAGTTGGCAACGATGAGCTTCGGACAGTCATTTCAGATTACGCCCTTACAGTTGTTGAGGGCGGCAAGCGCAGTTGTGAATGGAGGAACGCTGGTTACTCCGCATTTTGGAATGTATGCAACAGATGAAAACGGAAAGAAAGTGGAGACATTTGCTTATGAAGAAAAAGCGAATGCTATTCGGAAATCGACATCCGATACGATGAAGGAACTATTAGAGGCGGTTGTGGCAGAGGGTTCCGGAAGTAAGGGACAGGTGGCAGGGTACCGTGTAGGCGGTAAAACAGCAACATCGGAAAAAATTCCAAGAGGAAATGGAAAATACATCTCTTCTTTTTTAGGATTTGTGCCAGCCAATAATCCACAGATCATTGGAATTATAATGATTGATGAACCGGTGGGAATCTATTATGGTGGTACGATTGCAGCACCGGTAATGTCTGAAATGTATCAGAATATATTACCATATATTGGGATTGAAGCAGATTATACGGATACGGCGGAAAAGACAAAAGAATAGGCTTAAAATGGTTGATAAAATATAGAAAAAGAATTATACTAGTAGGGTTAAATATAATACGAAAATAAGAATTACTAAAGGGTAGGAATGATTATGAAGTTTGATTTTTTAGTGTTGTTACCAGTTGTGATAGCTTTTGCGATCAGCGTGTTGTTGTGTCCGATTATGATACCGTTCTTGAAGAAGTTGAAGTTCGGACAGTTTGTAAGAGATGACGGACCGGAATCTCATTTGAAGAAGTCGGGAACGCCCACGATGGGTGGTCTGATTATTCTTTGCAGTATCGTGATCACATCGTTGCTCTATATGAAGAGCAATCCGCAGATTCTTCCGGTTTTGTTTGTGACATTAGGATTTGGTCTGGTAGGATTCTTAGATGATTACATCAAAGTTGTAATGAAACGTTCCATGGGACTTCGTGCATGGCAGAAGATGCTTGGACAATTTCTGATCACAGCAATTTTTGCATATTATCTTGCAAATTATACAGATCTTGGCACATCAGTATTGATACCGTTTACCGGTGGTATGGAATGGAATCTTGGATTCTGGTTTTATCCATTCTTGTTTGTGGTACTGTTAGGAACCGTCAATGGTACGAATTTTACAGATGGATTAGATGGTTTGTTGTCTTCCATTACGGTATTGACTGCAACATTCTTTACCGTAGTTGCAATCGGAACTGCGTCCGGATTAGAACCGATCACATGTGCAGCAGTTGGAGCTTTGTTAGGATTTTTAGTCTATAACGTGTACCCGGCGAAAGTGTTCATGGGAGATACCGGTTCTCTGGCGTTAGGCGGTTTGATCGGCGCAACTGCCGTGATGCTTAAGATGCCGATCTATATTGTAATTGTAGGATGTATATACTTAGTAGAAGTGTTATCTGTTATTATACAGGTCACATATTTTAAGAAGACAGGAAAACGTGTCTTCAAGATGGCACCAATTCATCATCATTTTGAACTTTCCGGCTGGCCGGAGACGAAGGTCGTTGCAATATTTTCAATTGTAACAGCGATGCTTTGTCTGATCGTTCTTATGGCTTTGTGATATAAAAATAAAAAGGCAGTTTGCAAAGTGCAAGGCATTTTGCAAACTTTAAGAGAATAATAGAATCTAGGGAGGAAACTATGGATTTTCATAAGAAAGTACTGGTTGCCGGTACAGGAAAAAGTGGAGCAAATGCAGGCAAGTTGTTACAGAAGAAGGGAGCACAGGTTGTGTTCTATGATGGTAATGT
>USBM01000061.1 GCA_900552885.1 uncultured Clostridium sp.
AATGCGAATTTTACGGTTCGCAACAATATGAGAAAACATAACATATGCCCGATCTGAATCAAATACTTCTGTTCCTGAGCCTTGATCAGGCGGCGTTTCATTTGATAAATCCATATAAAAATAGCAGTAATGTATAATATGCATGTGATACCGGTTAATGAGATACCGGAATAAGAATAGTACACCAGTCTTAATATTCCGGAAAATAACACGATCATTACACATACACCATTCCAAAATACAGTATCCTTGTTATTGAACATGTAACCCCCTCTGTAGTCGAAAAACCTTAAACTCTGCGTTTCCTGTATTAATCAGCCCGAAGCAATCATGCTCCAGGCTGTTCTAATATTATTTGTTCAATTGGTATGTATCTGTTACCTCGCTCTATCACTAAAGCCCAAACATATTCCGGCAGATCTTCCTGCCGCTCTCCGTTTTGAATATATTTTGATATGCCTTGCGAACCGCATCTAATGAAACTTCATCCTCATACAGGTTCACAAGAAAGTCTGCTTCCACCAGAATCTGATAATCCACACCATCTATATTCGTATAAGTATGATGGTGACCGACCAGATAGCAGACCCGGTCAATCACTTCGTGCTCATAGCCTAACCGTTCCAACATCTCCTTTGCAAGCGCAGGACCTTCCTTTTCCTGTAATTTTCCCTCACAGGAACCATACTTCTCTTCACATACATGTATTCCAATATCATGTACGACTGCTGCGGATTCCAAGATATATAACGTATCATCGTCCAGGCCTTCTAATTGGCCAATTGTCCGTGCAAAGTTATGTACTTTTATAAAATGCTGGATCCGTCTTGGATCACCCTTATCATATGCGATCATTTCATCGATCAAAGAAGATATCATCGATATCACGCTCCTTCTACTATTTGCCGCCTAAATGGTAACGGAATGTTATCTATATACCGTCATCCTTACTTTGTCTTCAGCAAATATGTAATTGCATCCTTCAGACCATCCACGGAAAGCAGATACATATGAAACAGCTTTGCCAACTTATCCTCGGATTCCATCCAGTGCATACGGGTTAATTCCCCGTGGTAGCGGGGATTCAGCCAGACGCACTTTTTGTATTTCTGGGTGAGTAACTGACACCATTCATATCCAGACAGACCATCATTTGGCCCACGGTAATTGCCGTTCTTATCTAATAACTCTTCCGGTGCCATCTGCGCATCCCCGACAATGATCACCTTATAATCCTTGTCGTAATGCCGGAACAGATAGTCCAGATCGACCCACTCTCCAATCTCACATTCTGCCGTCTTATAGACCTTTGAATAGATACAGTTATGGAAATAGTAAGTCTGCACATCCTTGAAGTGATTCGCCTTGTGTACCGCCTGAAACAATTCATTACACAGCTCCATAAACGGGATCATTGTTCCACCACAGTCGAATAACAACAATAGCTTCACTGTATTCTTTCTTGGACGGTCAAATTCTAACTGCAGATAACCACCATTTTCACATGTCTTATCAATCGTTCCATCAATATCTAATTCCGTCTTAGGAACATCTAACCTCGAGGAATACTGGCGTAATCTCCGGAATGCCACCTGAAACTGCCGGTAATTGAGTACCCGGTCGTTCCGGAAATCCTGATATTTGTGTGCACCCATTACCTGAAATGCACTCTGCATACCGCCGAATTCACCCACACGGATACCGCCAAGATTCCTGCCGTGATGGCCGAACGCAGAGCCGCCCGCTGTTCCGATCCAGTGATTGCCACCATTGTGTTCTGAATTTTGTTCTGCCAGACGTTCCCGGAACAACCGTTTCACCTCGTCCGAATTACGTGTCTGTGAGAAGGAATACATCTGCTGGTTCTGCTTGTCGAATTCCATCTGATCACCTTTATCCAGCCATTCCAGCACTCGTTTCAGTGCTGCATCCTCTGACTTCACGTCCTTGAAATATTCGGAAAATGCCATATCGAACTTATCATAATCGGATTCTGATTTGACCAAGATCATACGGCTCACATAATAGAACTTCGTAAAGCTTGATTCGATCAATCCTTTATCTAAGGCATCCATCAGGGTGAGCCATTCTGTCATAGACACGTCAATACCTTTTCTCTTCAATGTATCAAAAAAATCAAGAAACATAGATTACCTCACCTAAAATTAGTATAACTTTGCCTTCTTAACCGCTTCCAGATCTTCATCCTTTTTCAACAACACACCAAGAAATGGTAATTGTTCTCTCAAATGTTCCGGATCTATTCCGCTGATCGTTAATGCCCGGATCCAGTCGATCAATTCTGATGTGCTCGGCTTCTTCCGGACATCCTTGATTGAACGAATCCAATAAAACGTATCCAATGCATTCTTCAGAACATTCTCTTCCAAGTTCTCAAAATGTGCATGTACGATCTCGGTCATCTGATCACGATCCGGGAATGTAATATAATGGAAGATACAACGACGTAAGAAAGCATCTGGAAGCTCCTTCTCTGCATTCGACGTGATAATAACGATCGGACGCTCCTTTGCCTTGATTGTCTCACGGGTCTCATGAATATAGAATTCCATCTTATCAAGCTCCCACAATAAGTCGTTTGGGAATTCCAGGTCAGCTTTGTCAATCTCATCGATCAACAGGATTACCTGTTTATCTGCTTTAAATGCCTCACCAAGTTTACCTAACTTAATATAATGTGCAATATCATCAACCCCTTCTTCTCCAAACTGGGAATCATATAATCTCTGGATTGTATCATAGACATAAAGACCATCCTGTGCTTTTGTTGTTGACTTGATATTCCAGATATAGAGATCCTTTCCCATCGACTGGCTGATCGCCTCGGCAAGCATCGTCTTGCCGGTTCCCGGTTCTCCTTTGATCAAAAGTGGTTTCTCTAAAGCAATGGCAATATCTACGGCTGCCATCAATTCTTCGCTTGCTACATAATCTTTGCTTCCTGTAAATTTGGTGTTCATTCTCGTCTCCTTTTCTACTGCGTTTTAGTTAAAAAGTGATTTTATATATTATCTATATTCCTTCATATCAATCGAATCAAACTTATATTACGGTCTCACCTGTCCGTTACCATATATAATATATTTGGTGGTCGTAAGTGCTTCTAAGCCCATTGGTCCCCTTGCATGCAGCTTCTGGGTACTGATTCCGATCTCTGCACCAAATCCGAATTCAAATCCATCCGTAAATCGCGTAGATGCATTCACATATACGGCTGCCGAGTCAATCTCATTGAGGAAACGCTGTGCATTCTCATAATCCTTTGTCACAATCGCTTCGGAATGTCCGGTCGAATTGCGATTGATATGCTCAATTGCTTCATCAATCGAATTGACAACCTTGGCTGAAATGATCTTATCTAAGTATTCGGTTGCATAGTCTTCCTCAGTAGCGGGAACCACACCGGAATCATATGTCTGGACTTTCTGATCACCACGGATCTCACACTGGTTTTCCTTAAGCATGCCAATCAATCGAGGCATCACAGCATCTGTAATATCTTTATGAATCACCAAAGATTCGCACGCATTACATACTCCTAACCGCTGTAACTTTGCATTTTTTACAATATCCACTGCCATATCGACATCCGCAGATGCATCTACATACACATGGCAATTACCGGTTCCTGTCTCAATAACCGGAACAGTCGCATTCTGTACAACAGAACGAATGAGACCTGCACCGCCTCTTGGAATCAGGACATCAATATAGTTGTTTAGCTTCATCATACGGGTTGCAGTCTCGCGGCTCGTATCCTCTAACAAAAAGATAGCATCCGGTGTCACATGCATCTCTTCTAAAGACTCCTTGATAATGGCAACCAATGCCATGTTCGAATGAATCGCATCCGAACCACCTCGAAGAATTACTGCATTGCTTGTCTTAAAGCAGAGCGAAAACGCATCTACAGTTACTTGTATTCTTGTCTCACATATACAGTTACGTTTGGTCTTGACTCATATATAATTCAAATTACGCCAAGAGGAACCCTTTTCTTACCGATCATCAAACCATTTGGACGTTCCTTCATGGAAAGTACTTCACCGATCGGATCCTCTAATGCCGCAACCTGACGTACCCCCTCCGCAATGCCATCAATGCGTTCCGGTGTCAATTGCAAACGATCTAAGAGGGACTCCGGCATATTATTTGTCTTCCCGTTTGCAATATCTTTTGCATTTGCTTCCAAAATCTGTTCGGTATTGTCTATCAGATTCTTGGCTATTGTAAGCAGACATGCATTTTTCATTGGTTTTGATAGCTTATTCAGTGTTCTTGAAGCTTCCTTTGCAAGCTTCCCCATTATTTCTAATTCCATAACTTTACCTCTTTTCTATATGTGGTCTGACCAGCAGTAACTTAACGTCTGCTGATGTCTAATCCGTCTTTGTTTATAATATGCCATCTTCTGTAATGATATAATCTGGCAGAACATCATGTTCCTCATAAGGAAGTTCTTCCAATACGATCTGAAAATCATAGCACAATGCCGCTGTTGTATGGATACCATGTTCTGCAAGGTACTTATCATAGTATCCACCGCCATATCCGATCCGGTGCTTGTTCCGGTCAAATACAAGCCCCGGCATCAATATAAGTGCAGGTTCCTCTAATGGTTTTGCGGTGGCTTCTAACACAGGCTCCATAATACCATATGCACCCGATTGCCATTGTGTCTGCTCTGTCACTCTATAGAACTCCATCGTCTTATTCTGTTCGTCCGTTACCGGAACAAAGACCTCTTTTTCGCATTTCCATGACTCATGCATAATTGTATCACAAGATACCTCATTACGAAATGCCTGATAGATACAGATTCGTATATTCTTATCATATAAAGCAGATTGGAATAATTGCATTGTAATCTGAAGTGAACGACACTGCTGTTCTTCCGTACTTAACGCTGCACGACGCTGTTGCATGGCTTTGCGTAGTTGTTTCTTATCTACTCTACTTTCCATTAATGTTACGCTCCCGTACCATCTTAAGCGGTGTGATCGTTCCATCCGGGTTCTTAACGCTGGCATTATCTAACTGAGACCGAATATTACGTTTAATTGAATCAATATATTCCTGCCGTAGAATCTGCTGTTCCACTTTCTCTTCTTCGCTAAGTCCCTCAGACTTTGCTTTGTGATATAATTCATTAATTCTTGCTATTTTCTTATCATACATATATGAAATCCTCTCTGCCTTGTTATTAATTATCTTGTGACATGCTCATACCGGTCTCCGGCCGATCATCTATAATATTTCTGAATGATCGCTTCTGCAACCTTCATACCATCCATTGCAGCCGACATAATGCCTCCTGCATATCCTGCACCCTCTCCACAAGGATAAACACCGGAAATGTTAGACTGAAATTCATCGGAACGCTCAATCCTGACTGGTGATGAAGTTCTGCTCTCCACTCCGGAAAGAATCGCATCCGGATGTGAAAATCCGGGGATATCCCGTTCAAAATGCTGTATTCCCTCTATAATAGCATCCGTCACATAATCCGGCAAGCATGTCGAAACATCACCACATATATACTCGCCCTTAATCTGGGGAATAACGTTTCCTATTCTTTCTGATGGTTTCTTTGCCTCAAAGTCTTCAAAACGCTGCACCACTACTTTGCCTTTTCCCTGTGCATACACTGCAGCTTCTAAGTTTCTCTGAAACTCAACACCGGCAAGCGGAGAGTCTCCACCATAATCTTCCTTTCTTACAGTAACAACAATCGCTGAATTGGAATTCTCACCATCCCGCCCGCTATAACTCATTCCGTTCACAGCTGTATAACCTGTTTCTGAAGAAGCATTAACGACATATCCTCCCGGGCACATACAGAAAGAGTAGACGCCTCTGCCGTTCGTTGCCTGATAAGTTAATTTGTAAGGGGCTGCCGGTAACAGCTTAGAAGCTTTTCCTTCTCCGTACATTGCTTTCTGAATCCATTGTGCAGGATGTTCTACGCGCACTCCGACTGCAAAGTCTTTTGCACACATCTGTAATGTCTTCTCATATAACATTGCAAAGGTATCTCTTGCTGAATGACCAATTGCTAATACCACATGGTTCGATGCTACCCAGGTTCTGGTTCCATTATGTAATAATTGTACCTCTGTAATCCGTTTTCCATCCATGCGAAAATCCACAGCTTTTGTATTAAACAAGAACAAGCCACCTAATTCCTCGATTTCCTGTCGAATTCCTCGAACTATCCGGATCAACAAATCCGTTCCAATATGCGGCTTATTATCATAAAGAATGCTTTCCGGCGCACCATGTTTCACAAATTCTTCTAACACATACCGGATTCTTCCATATTTATCTTTAACCTGTGTATTCAGCTTACCATCACTGAAAGTTCCCGCACCGCCTTCTCCAAACTGTACATTGCACTCTGAGTTCAATGGTTGTCCCTGCCAAAATGCTTCCACCTGTGCAAGCCGTTCTTCTACCTGTGATCCACGTTCTACAAGAATCGGTGAAAATCCTCTCTTTGCCAACGAGAGAGCACAAAATAATCCAGCAGGCCCAGCCCCAATCACTAATGGATGATGTTCCATCCGTTGTTCTCCGTTCTCCGGTAATTGATATAGCACCCTTTTGCTTAACATAATATTATTATCGTTAAGTTTCTTCACAACCCGGAACTCATTTTGTAAATGAACTCCCACTTGATATATATAATAAATATCCGGTTTCTTTCTTGCGTCAATCGAACGTTTCAATATCGTATACGACGGTAACTCTTTGCACCGCAGTTTTCGCATAATCTGATGTTCTAATTCCTGTCGCCCCCCCTCAACACGTACTTTAATTCCACGAATCTCGATCATATCTGCCTCCGCTAACCTTTTTCTCAATAATTGCATTTGCCGCCTGCATTCCTGACAACATGGCAAATGTCAGATTGTAACCTCCACAGCATCCATTTACATCCAGCAATTCTCCTACCAGATAAACATCCTGATCTTGCCGTGATTCCATTGTTGTCAGATCAATCTCTGACAACCGAACTCCTCCTGACGTAACCTGTGCCTTCTCATAATCCTCCTTTGATAACGGGCAGAAAGACAGCTTCTTAATATTGGATGTAATCCGATTCAGCTGCTTTTCAGATATTTCCTGCCCGGTAAGATTTTCTTTTACACAAAGGCGTCTTAACAGATATTGTGCCATTGCAGATGGAAAGATTCCCAAAAGTAAGGTCTGTATTGTCTGTTTGGGATTCCGGTCACATTGTTGTTTCAGATACGTTTTCAATGCATTCCAAGAATGATCTGGCAACAGATCAATATGTAATTCCATCTCTTGTGTTTGATACGGTAGATAACAGGAAAGATTCATCATTACAATTCCCGACAGATTATCCTCATTCCATTGAATCTGCCCGGACTCCCGGGCAATCACACCGTCTGCCCCCAGTAATGTTACCGCTCCATCCAAACGAACCCCTTTCGCAAGTTTCAGTAAAGGATCTTCAACATAGATCGGACATAATACTGAACGAATCGGACTTATGGAATGTTTCAACTCCCGTGCTAATTGATATCCCGATTGGCTGCCTCCAAGTTTCGGAGCTGCTGCACCTCCGGTACTAAGAATAACAGAACTCCCCTCATACGTATTACCTTCCGCATCAGTTATAACATAACAATTATCCCGGTTACGTTTCCTACCAACATCCGTAACTTCTGTATTCATAATAAATGAGACACCATTCTTCCTGCATTTATCAACAAGAAGTCCGGTTACTTGCTTTGCCTGATTCGATATCGGATAATAATATCCATTCTTCTCATATAACGGAATACCGATCTGATCAAAAAATGATACGATTTCTTTATGGGAATGTTGCAGCACCCATTGTTCAATATCCTTTTGCTCAAAGGAATGATAACATTCCGATTGAAAATCTGCATTGGTCAGATTGCCTTTTCCATTACCGGATGCACTCAGCTTCCGACCACATACCGATTGTCTCTCTAACACTGCAATCCGCAAGTTTATGTTGGCACAAGATGCTACATAGGCTGCACACAGTCCAGCCGCTCCGGCACCAACAATAATAATGTCGTATTTCATAGTAACTCCTTCGCACTGTCAACTTGAATAATTCTCCAAAAAACTATACAAGTCCTCTTCATTATTCAGATAATATCCATTCATAACCTGTTCTTTCATCTCATCAGGAAGTAAATGAATGGGAATCTGTGTATATTCGTATACGGTCTTTTCGTCTCCATTCATAATTACAACATATCCATTAAAAGATTTTGCATAATACCCCCTGTAAACAGGTTTCTGATAAGTCTTACGCAAATATATCGTATTATCACGATAAGAAGTCATCCCGTAAGATACAAGTCCTTTCTCCTGCTCGTCTTTAGACAGATGTTGCATATAATCCTTCAGATATCGTTCCACTCCCGTTTTATCACAGCCAAGTAAAGCAGGGATGCTTCCGATATCCTCTGTCAGAGTACGATTCTCTTCTTTGTAGTAATACTCCACTTGAAAATGTGTCTCCTGTGTGATAGGGAAAGGGGAGTTTTCCTTCGCTACCGATGTGTTCTCGTAATGTCCATCCGGTGTACGGATATACTTTTCCGGATAAAAATATTGATATGCATAGACACAAGCTGCTGCAATAAGACCTGTCAATAATGCAAATACAGCGAATATAATATTACGTTTCATAACTTCCTCCAATATGTTCTCTAGAGAAAGTATGACCAAGACTTTTATATCTTATTCAGGAATCATATGTTACAGTTTTTAAGATCCTCCCGCAATAAAGCAAACTCCACAAGGATATCATAGATACCATGTACAACCTGATGATATTCCGCTTGAAAACAATTATATGTTTGTTCTAAGTATTCTGTTTTTCCTTGCTGTAGGAAATGTTCCTGTTGTTCTGCAAATTGTCCTAATTCTGTAGCACCCACAATCCACAAGGAAGACTTCAGGCCATGGATCTCAACCTGATAATTTTTAAAATTTCTGTCCCTGTAATATTGTTGCAGCTTCTGACACTTCTCTATATATGTTTCCACTGCAAGATTCAGTATTTCATAATAGATATCGGTATCTCCATTACAATAAGACAGCCCGGTCTGCATATCTACACCGACTGTCTGTAAACGTTTCTCAATCGTAACATCCTGTGTAATTGCCACCTGTTGACGCATTTGCCGGGCGCCTAAGCATCCCTGAAGTAATTGCTCTAATGCATCCTTCATTAACGGCTTACTAAGATAATGATCAAAACCCTCGGACAGCAGATGTTCTCTTACACCGTCTACAGCATTGGCTGTCAACGCAACAACAACTGTATTTACCAACCGTCCGGGCATACGTCTCATCTGATGTACAGTTTCTATGCCGTCCATTTCCGGCATCATATGATCTACAAATATAATATCATAGTGTTTCTTTCGGATAGCCTCTAATGCCAACCGTCCACTTATTACTATATCTGTCTGAATCTGATATTGTTCTAAAAATTGTTGCGTAACGATCTGATTAATCTCATTATCATCTACCACCAAAGCCGAATACCCCGAATAGTCAAGTGTTACCGGAGCCGTTATAATTTTGGTGCCGGAATTCAACAGCCCTATCGGGGCAGCATTTACAATCTTCTGTGTCAGTTGAACAGAAAAAGTGGAGCCTTTTCCGTATTCACTATCCAATTGTAATGTACCTCCCATCAATTCTACATATCCTTTGACAATGGATAATCCAAGACCTGATCCTTCAATATTAATATTCTCCTGACTGCCTGCCCTTTCAAACATTCCAAAGATCTTCTCCTGCTCTTCCGCACGGATTCCAATTCCTGTATCTGTAATCTGCATTGTAAAAGTAATATTCTCTGCCGTCTGATCTTCTATTCTGATTCGAAATACAATTCTTCCTTTACGCGTATATTTCACTGCATTGTTTAAAAGATTGATCAGAATCTCCCGCACTTTGGTCTCATCTCCATTCAATACGGAGGGGAATTGAACAGGTATCTTATAGTCAAACTGAACCTGATCTGTATGGATCTGCGATGCAACAAGAGAAAGTACATCCGAAAACAATACTTTTGTATCATAATTACTTTGGGATAATTCCAATCTACCGGTTTCAATTTTGGAAATGTCCAGTATTTCATTGATAATATTCAATAATGATCTG